>NZ_JAMYMD010000021.1:0-100372 GCF_040318335.1 Mesorhizobium sp. M1182 | reverse complement strand
ATTCGCGTCGTGAGGATCCGATGCTGCGCCCGAAACCTCCAATTGCGATGGGGTGTGGGAATTGGCCGTCGCGTCCTGCAGCAGTGTCACCAAGACGCCAAGCGTTCTGGGATCGACATGTGGGGCAGCGGCAATGCGCCACGCGGTGCAGACCGCGCGATCAAACATCCAGGCCGGAACCTCCAGCCACCGATCGGAGGCGTGGCCAGAGAGACTGCAGCGGAAAACCTCCCGGTCAGCCTTCTCGATCACCTCATGAACGTGAACACAACGCCCGGCCCAGGGATGCCATGGATAAAGAAACTTGCGTTCCTCGGTCCCGTGGGCGTTCTCTCGTCGTGTTGTACAACACCGCGCGGCCGCACTCCCAAATCGCCTGGCAGACACCGGCCGAGTTCGCCACCACCTTCAATCCGCGACGGTCGCTCGCGCTGCGCTATGCCAAAGCCTCCGCGCCAGCGCCCGTCGCTTCACCCGCCCAGCAGGGCACAACCCACGCCGGAAACGAACTCAAAACTGGATAGAAACTGGGGGCAACGTCAGCATCCTTCCATTCGGAAGAAAATATCGCACCATTAAAGCCCGGGATCAAACACCTACCGTAAGCGGTGCGCCAAGGCACCTTTCCCGAAATCGTCTTGATGGTTAAGTCTCTCGTTGGTCGGCGCACCGGCGCCGATCACTCCGGATCATAATGGGTGACGTAGTGGAGTTCGCGCAGAGCGGGGATGACAAGGGCGATGTCTTTGTACGCCTCGTGCTCAATGAAGTACGCGGTCTCGGGCCCCGGCCTGGGCTTGCCGAGGACGGGCCTGCCCTTTTTGTCGACGCAGTAGATCAGGATCGGCAGCAGCAGGCCGTGGTTGGGGTTGTCGAGGTCGAGTAGCGATTTCCATTTTTTGATGTTGAGATTCATGGCCGCGTGGAATCCCTGGCACCACGGCCGGGGGTCGATGCCGCCGCTGGGCTTGGTTGCGAATCGGGGCGCATAATCCTCCGGTCTGTCGAAGAGCGTCTCGTTGATCCGGTTGTGGATCCTGGCGACGCTGGCAAACACGGCGTGATCGGTAGCAGATCCTTTGGCCAGGGCGTCGCGCCGCAACCCCATGAGCGGGCACATCCAGTCTTGCGGGTCCGCGAACCGCGGCCCGGTGACCGCCGCCGTTACGAAGCCATCCAGCGCCGACATGGTCCGCACCAGCGGGCGACGGTTGATCTTGACGGCCATCCAGGCCTCCAGCGCCTCGTCCGACAGCGCCATGTCATCGATCGCGCTCACGCTGCCAACGGGAGCGGCATCTCTTCGCGGCGCCCCCAGGTCCATGGCATTAGCTCGTCCCAGCGCGAGGCTGGCCAGTCATTCTGGATGCGCTCGGTGACATCGGCCATGTAGGCTTCGGCATCGACGCCGCAGAGCTTGCAGGTCTCGATGATGCTGAGCACGACCGCTGACCGCTCAGCCGCGGCGAAGTTGCCCGAGAAAAGCCAATTGCGCCTTCCGACCGTAAATCCGCGAATGGCCCGCTCCGCGATCAGGTTGTCGGGCTCGAGCTGGCCATCGTAGAGGAAGCGGTTGAACGCTCGCCATCGCCTGGTGCCATAGGTGAAGGCCTTGGCGATATCGGCATGGCGCGACAAACCGTTGCCTTGGCGCATGAGCTGTCGTCGCAGCGCGCGGACCAGTGGTCGGGTCCGCCTTCGTCGTGCGGCCAATCGCTCGGCGGGCGGCAGCCCCCGTATCTCTTCCTCGATCCGGTAGATCGCCTGGATACCGGCCATCGCCGTCGTGCTGAGCTCGGTCGGCTGGCTGTCGTGAACGTCGAATATCTTGCGACGCAGATGGGCCAGGCAGGCAGCTTCTCGAATGGCGCCGCCCTTGTAGAGCTGATTGTAGCCGCTGAAACCGTCGGCCTGGAGCGTGCCGGCAAATCCGGCGAGCTCGCTCATCACGCTCTCGCCGGCGCGGCCCATGGTGGCACGATACCAGGCGATCGGCGGCTCCTGCGAACCCGAGTTGCGGTCGTCGGTGACGTAAACCCAGAGCGCGCCCTTGTGTGTCTTGCCGTTGCTGGGCGCCAGGATCGGAAGCCGCGTGTCGTCGGTGTGAATCTTGGCGCGGGTACGGCCGATCTCACGGAGGCGATTGTAGATCGGATCGAGCAAGGCGGCGGCATAGCCGGCGCTGCGCGCAAGCGTGGATCGCTCGATATCGACGCCCTTGGCGGCCATCATCTGGGCCTGACGGTAGAAGGGCAGATGATAACCCCACTTGGCCATCATGATATGGGCAAGCGCGGCATAGCTGAGCTTGCCGCGTGCAATGGCCTTGCCTGGTGCCGGCGCCTGGATGATTTTATCGCAGGTCCGGCAGCTGAACTTGGGTCGAACGGTCTCCATCACCTGCCAGGCCTGGGCGACCAGATCGAGCATCTCCTCGCTATCTTCGCCCATGGCGCGCAGATCGCCGCCGCAGCCCGGGCAGCATGCGCAAGAGGGCTCGCGAACGATCCGCTTGCGCGGCAGGTTCGGGTTGAGCTTGCGCACCGGCAACACCCGGACCTTGTCGGTGTCAGCGACGATAGGCAGTTCGAGATCGGGCGCGCTGGCGGCGAAATCGATCTCGAGATCTTCGAGTTCGAGCCGCATCTGGTCCAGCTTCTCGGAGGAGCGGCCGAAGGCTTTGCGGTTGAAGCGATCGATCTGCAGCTGCAGGCGCTGGATGCGAAGCGCGGCCTCGGCGCGCTCTCTTCGCAGCTGCTCATCCCGTTCGGCAATGGCGATGTCACGGGCACAAACGGCCGTCTCCAGAGTGGCGATCCGGGCGAGGAAATCAGCGATTGAGGGAGCTTGTTCCGACACCCAAATTACTTAGCCGAAAGACCTCGTCTACGGAACGACACAAAATCAATGAGAACGACTGAATTTAGCCGGCCAGACGCGGTCGATAAATCTTGTTCGGCCGGCGCCAGTCGATCCCGTCCAAAAGTAGCGAAAGCTCTGCCTTGGTAAGCGACACAGTCACCTGATCCTTGGTGGTCGGCCAGGCGAAACAACCATCGGAAAGCCGTTTTGTAAAAAGGCAGAACCCCTGGTCGTCATGCGCCAGAATCTTGATGATATGACCCTTGCGTCCACGGAAGCAGAAGATCGCGCCGGTATGCGGGTCGAGCCCGAGCACCTGCTGCACCATGCGCGCCAGGCTGTTGATCCCGCGGCGCATATCGGTCTCACCGCAGCACAGGTAAATCCGGTCGGTCGGCACCACCGTGATCACCTGGTCAACTCCGCCAGGACGATACGCAGCGCCGTCGGATCGACGGTCCCGTCGATCCGCAATCGCGTGCCGTTCGGAAAGGCCACGACGATCCTGCCGGCCGGGTCCGGGCAATCGGCGACGGGACGCTCGACCTCGGGCAGATCGTTCACGTCGATCCGCGCGAAAGTTGCCATCGCCCGATCGGCCTCGAGCTCGCCGCCGGCCATCTGCTTGCGCCACGCATAGAGCTGTGACGGAGCTACGCCGAACGCTTCCGCGACCTCGGTCACCGACGACCCCGCCGCGCTCGCCAGGTCGACCAACGCGCGCTTCTCGGTGCAACTCCACAGCCTCCGCTGCCGCACGCGCCCGGGCACCGCTGCACAATCTTCGATCGGCGCGCCGCCGCTGATCTCGGCGACCATATCGCCCCTCGCATGTTCCAATGTCATGGCGCGAAAGCTCCATGTTCATCGGCCCTATTGCAAGGTGCCTTGGCGCACCGCTTACCACCTACCTGCTGCAGATCGCCATGCTTGGCGGCCATCTCGCCCGCAAACATAATTCGTCTCCCGGCAATATGGTCGTCTGGCGGCATGATCCGCTTGCACGACATCGCCTTCGGCATCTCCATTGGATCAAGCCGACGATGTGGGTAATCCACCGAATGGGTGCGTAATTCCCGGACACCCTTTTCGCTAAATCCCGGACAGTGGTGGAGTGCACCCCTCGACTGAGACCGCCGCGCTCGCCAGGTCGACCAACGCGCGCTTCTCGGGCAACCCCCAGCCTCCGTTGCGCGAACGCCCGGGCATCGTTCCACGACCTTCGGCGGCGCGGCGCCGCTGAGCTCGGCGACCAGATCGCCGCCTGCGTGTTCCAATGTGATGGCGCGAAAGCTCCATATTCATAGGGCAATTGCAAGGCGCATTGGCTCATCGCTTAGGGCGCATCGGCACCTTCATCGATACCGCTTACAACACGCAGCCCCTGCATCCCAAGGACACTCCGTCGTTCCCCTGATGCATTCGTACATACTCATCCCATTCGTTCCGAAGCATGGGAGCCTGGCGAAGCGGGGAAGACCACAGTCTTGTTACCATTGATGAAGACACGGCGGTGGATGTGCGCATGGATCGCGCGTGCGAGAACCTGGCTTTCGACGTCGCGTCCGAGCGAAACATAGTCGGATGGGCTCTGGGCGTGGGTGACGCGCACCGTGTCCTGCTCGATGATCGGCCCTTCGTCGAGATCGGCGGTCACATAATGCGAGGTCGCGCCGATCAGTTTCACACCGCGTTCAAATGCCTGCTTGTACGGGTTCGCTCCCTTGAAGGAGGGCAGGAAAGAATGATGAATGTTGATGATGCGGCCGGACATCTTCTCGGACATCATATCCGACAGTACCTGCATGTATCGGGCCAGAACGATCAACTCCGCGTCGGTCTCTTCGACGATTCGCATCTGCTGCGCTTCGGCTTCGCGCTTATTCTCCTTCGTCACTTTGAAGTAATGGAATGGGATGTCGTGGTTCACGACCGGCTTCTGATAGTCCAAGTGGTTCGAGATCACGGCCACTATGTCGACTGGTAGCGCTCCGATGCGCCAGCGGTACAGAAGGTCGTTCAGACAATGGCCGAAACGCGAGACCATGATGATCACCTTCATCTTGCGGGTCTCGTCGTGGAAGGCGAAATCCATTCCGAACGCCTCGCCGGTGTCGGCAAACCCGTTGCGCAGTGTATCGAGCCCAATGCCCTCTTCGGAAGTGAAGCTGACTCGCATGAAGAAGTTGCCGGTCTGCGAATCGTCAAATTGCGAGCTGTCGGTGATGTTGCAGCCGTTGTCGGCAAGGCAGCCTGCGATGGCGGCGACGATGCCTCGCTTCGACTTACAGGTGACCGTCAGGCAATATTTGTCCATCTCGATTCTTCTCGTGTGTCAGAACAAATTCGTTCGGCGCGTCAGCTAGGATGCCGGACGTGTGTAGGCTCAAAAGGTCAGCCCCTCGGGCGCCCTCAAGCCTACCTCGAGCAACCGCTCGATGAGTTCCCGATACGCCGCCATAGAGGGAGATGTAACGCTTCAGGCAATCGATCCGCCCCCGATAGGGGATGCCTGAATGGCGGTCTCAAAGTGCTGCCGGTCTTCAAGGCGGTGGTCTCTGCATCCATCGCCAGGGGGAGCAGAAGCCCTCATCCACCAATTACAAGGAATCCAGAACGACGTGCGCCGCCAAAAGGCGAAGCACGTCGACGAGGCAGTAACAACTCGCTGGTTCAGGCCGCGCTGAAATGGCCGGCCAAGACAGGTCAAGATAACCTATCTTATCCCCTCCCGCCGTACACAGCTATTGGATCGCCGAGGCTACCCGGCAAGATGTCTTGACCAAGGCCGGGCCGATCCGAAGCTTCCACCACTGCTCCGTCCTGTACCAAGATGGGCGCATCCGTTAATGGGTCGGAGACAACGCTCAGCGGGTCGAAAACAGAGTGGCGGAACTCCCTAGGGGTGGACTGAGCCAAATGGAATATCGCTGCCTGTACTATCCCGCTTCCCCCCACATCTTGAATGGTCATCGGAATTCCTGCCGTCACACACATATCACGCGCGCGGCGGGCCTTTGTCAGGCCACCCACTCTCGAGATCTTGATATTGATCAAATCCGCAGCGTCATCGGCGATAATCCGCATCACCATCTCAGGCGAGTCGATGATTTCGTCGAGGATCATTGGATGATCAGTCCGACGTCTCACCGCGAGGCAGTCCTCGTACGAAGCACAAGGCTGCTCTATATAGACGTCAAGATCGCGAATTTGTCGCATCACTCGCAGGGCCTGATCCCGTGTCCAACCGCGATTGCAGTCGGCGTAATATTCCTCGCCTGGTTGGGCTTGCTCAAGAATTGCTCGTATCGTTGACACGTCTTCCGCGACATCTCCGCCCAACTTCACGGACAAACGCCGATACCCTTGCTCACGTAACTCCTGGGTCAACGCCAACATCTCTTCTTGCGACCCGAAGTACGGGGCAGCCATAAGATTCAATCCACCCTCAAACTTTCCCCCTAACAGCACGCACAGCGGCATTTCCGTTGCTTTACCGAGGATGTCCCAGCAAGCCATGTCAATTGCCGATTTAGCGTATGGATGGCCGTACAACACATGGTCCATTATGTAGTTGATCCGATCGATCTGGAGCGGATCTTCTCCAATGAGCTGAGGACCTAAAACCTCTATGGCCGCTATAGCCCCCTTTGCAAACGCCGGCAGATAGTTCGCTCCCACAGTCTGGAGTTCACCCCATCCGACGATCCCAGCGTCAGTCTCGATCGCTACAATTGTGCTCTCGAAAGATGTCCATTTTCGCCCACGCGATAGCCTGTAGCCCTGTGGGAACGGCGACTCAATTTCATATACTGAGATGCGTTTTATTTTCATTAGGCATTTCCTCTGTGTTATCTCGTCTGGCTACGCTACTGCAGCAGAATGACACGGAACCGTGCCTGATGGTTGGTGAGGTTCGTCGCGCAAGCCGCATGCCAGAGCATGTGCGAGGGCGACAGAATTGATTGACCCAAATCTCAGTCGCAACTGACATTCCTCTACCTCACATATGCCCTTCAGGCTGAAACACGAGGACATCCGACGCTGAAAAATGGGCGTGTACGGGTTGTCCCGCTACAAATCCCGGAGTTCTCCCGGCATTCTTGCGAATTGCCAGCAATCTGCTTTTTCCTGGAAGCTCCACGACGACGTGCATGTCGGCACCTAGCGGTGCCACGTCGAGCACGACGCCCGCCAGGACATTGCCTTGCGCGTCTTGAGCTACTTTACTCGCTGCCCCGCCCGTGAGCTCGATGTTTTCCGGCCTGACGCATAAATCGGCCTGATCATGTCGATTGGATAGCTCAGTTCTTGCGTGAATCTCAATTCCTTCGCTTGTGACATAGTTTCCGACGCCCTCGCTTGATTCGCCGCGCCTTGATCCACGAAACCAGTTGGACCTTCCGACGAACTCGGCGACGAATTTGTCCGCGGGTGCCGCGTATATCTGCGTCGGAGATCCACGCTGAACGATTTTCCCCCCCCGCATTACGACGACCTCGTCCCCTAGGCTGAGAGCTTCCTCCTGATCATGAGTGACAACAATGGTGGTCGCGCCGACCGATCGGAGGATCTCCTTCAGCTCAATGCGCAGTTCCAGACGAAGCTTCGCGTCAAGTGCTGACAAAGGCTCGTCGAGAAGAACAATCTGGGGGTCGGTTGCAAGCGCTCGCGCAAGCGCGACACGTTGCTGTTGTCCGCCGCTTAGCTGGCTCGGATATCTGGTCTCCATACCGCCCAACTGGACAAGCGACATCATCTGTTTGACGCGAGAGGGAATTTCCGACTTCAGCGTTCCACGATGGTGCATCCCATACGCAACATTTTGAGCAACGGTCATGTGAGGGAACAGTGCGTAATCTTGGAATAGCAATCCGACGTTGCGTTCGTAGGGCTTCAAGTGGCCAACATTGTCGCCGGCGATTTCAACGGTCCCGCTGTCGGGAGAGGTAAAACCTGCAATGATGCGGAGCGTAGTCGTCTTCCCGCATCCGCTCGGCCCCAAAAGAGAAAGCACCTTACCCTTCTCGATCTTTAAGGACACAGCATCGACTGCAGTGAATTCGCCGTACCTTTTGGTGACGTCTTTCAGTTCCAGAACATTCATTCGATTAAGCCTTATAAATCCCGTGACCGATTGCTCGGTCAAGGCCAATTACGCGATCCAGAACCACGAGTAGAACCAAGGTCAGTCCCATTAGGGCGACTGCTGCCGCAGCGATTGTAAGATCCAAATGCGACCTCATTAAACTGATCAATGCAACGGGTAGGGTATAAGTATTATAGTCACACAAAAATATACTGATCGCGACGTCGTCCATAGAGAACGCAAACGCAAAAATCGCGCCAGCGGAAATGCTGCTCTTGGTGAGAGGCAAGGTAACCGTGAAGAACGCCTGTCGCGCGTTAGCGCCCAAGCTCATTGCGGCCTCGCACAGCGTCTCGCTTATGCCAGTAAGTCCGATCAGCGTCATCCTGATGGTATAAGGCAATGCGATCATTAAATGCCCGGCAAGCAGTCTGGCAAAGGGCGGAATAAGGTCGAATACCGAGAAGAGCATTAGCAACGCGAACCCGATGATCACGCCCGGTATTACGAGAGGTGACAAAAATATCGTGGTTGTTACGTCACGGGATCGCGGAGACATTCTGCTGATCGCCACCGCAGCCGATGTGCCGATTACCGTCGCTAGGACCGTGGTTGCAAACGCCAGCAGCAAGCTGGTCTGGAAGCCAGACCACAGGTAAGCATTGTTAAAAAGCCGTTCAAACCATTTTATCGACAGGATCGAGGGAGGAAACGGGCCCATGAACTCGCGTCCGTCGAATGCCATGAACACGGTAACAATCACCGGCAACAGGAGAAATATTGCTGTTCCCCCGATAATCGCCTTTACGTACAAAACGAGCAGGACATCTGAGTTTCTTTTTCTGAGCATTCTTTCACTGCCGATCAAAGGATGTGGCTATTCTAGACATGACAAAAATCAGGAGCAGAGAAAGAACCAACATAACAATCGAGATTGCCGCTCCACTCGGGTAATTCGCAACTTCGCCGAAGCGGCTGTAGATAAGATTTGATATAAATAACACGCGCCCTCGGCCCAGGATCAACGGGATAACGAAGGCGCTGACGCCTATCGTCATCGACACTAGAAACGCAGAGACAAGCCCTCGGATGCACAGCGGCAACGTCACCGTGATGTGAGTCTTTGCAGCCGATGCGCCAAGGGACTGAGCCGCTTCTGCAAGCCGCGGGTTGAGATTTTGTATGGCCCCGATCAAAACCAGGATCGACATCGGTATTGCGTAGTGGAGCAACCCCGCGATGACAACGAAATCGATGTACAGATAGTTATTGGTATTTATGCCCGCCGCGGACATGATCCGCCCGAATATCCCGACGGAGCCGAAGGTCAAATCAATTGAGTACACACGAACCAGGGCGCTCAGGAACATCAGGCCTATGAGGGCTGAAATCGCCGCCTTTCTTGCTAGCGGCGATGCACGCCTGGCAACGCAATATGCGATCGGAAACGCAATGAAAATTGCGATGGCTGCCGCGCAGAAGGCCAAAAGATAAGTCTGAATAAAGTATCGTGCATAAACCGGGAGAATGAGCTCTGTATAATTTTCGGTGGTGAGCGCAGCTCCCTCCTTCGAGCCAATTCGACCGGGCTCGAAGATCCGAAAGCTCTGATCCAACACCGCCAACATCGGCAGCACAAGGAATAGGAAAAATGATGCCACTGCCGGGAGCAGCAGTAGCATTGTGGCTCTCGTGCTCCGCATCCACTCTCTCCGGCTTTGCGTTCATATCAGCGCGTTGTAGTCCTAAAGAAGTGGTACGACCTCCTGCTCCCAACGCTTCATCCAAGCATCAGCCTGTTCGGAAACATAAGCCCAGTCTGGAATGTGGATATACCGGTCCATCTCCTCGCTATTGAAAACCATGGGCTTCACTTCGTCAGAGGTTTTGGCCTTTATATTGGCGGGAATGCCCGCAATGTTGCGGTTGAACTCCTCGTTGTTTTCCGCATTGATCGCAAAGTTAGCGAACTTGAACGCCGCGTCAGTACTCCCTCCTTTCAGTACGCACCATGCCTCCTGGTAAAGGAACGTCCGGAATCCTGACTCCGGATCCATTTTGGTTAGGTATTTAATTTTGAAGTCCCGTGCCAGACCAATCACGTAGGAACCGCCCTGAAAGCTTATGCACGTTTCGCCGGAGCTGATGGAGTTCGTGATATCGGTGTCTGCGGTAGCCACGCGACCGATATTTCCGCTGCGCGCCAGCTCTTTCACGAAGTCCCAAGCGGGCTCCATGTTCCGCTCGTCACCACCTCTGTGGAGCGCGAGCGCAACCATCTGCAGATTGGAGTTGCAGGCCGGCGAAGGAAAACAAATCTTCCCTTTCAGCCGAGGATCCAGAAGATCATCAATCTTGGCAATCACAAATGGGGCATTATCTTCCCGGTAAAACCAGGAGATCGACACTATAGAGCGGGGTATGTTTATGATATTCCCCGCGCCATCCTTAATCAGCAGCTTGCTCGGGATATCGGCCAGATTCGGTACCTTCTCCACCGTGACCGGCTCTGCCCAGCCTTCCCGGGCGACTGCTTGCAGCACAAGATCCCAACCCGCCAGAAGGTCAATTCCTGGTTTTGGCCATGTGGCCTTGATCTTGGGCAGAACAGCTGCTGCCCCGCCGGAATACAGTTGCCAGTTAACTTGGATATCCGACTGTTTGGCCGCGATCATCTTGATCCCGTCGACGTATGATCCGCCCCATTCAGTGGCTGTTATTGTGTCGGCGGCATACGCTCTGTTCGCCATCAAAGGGGCGAGAGTGCTTAGGGCCGTAGCCGACGCTGCATCTTTCAGGAATTTGCGTCGTGACAACGAATTCTCAAACATGTCATTCTTCCCCTTTATTATTTGACCTGGTGGAATGAAGCGCCGTCACACCCGGTTGAAAAGCATAATTTTGATATTGCTGCCATCTAGGATGCAGATGATTGAAGTTAGCTCACCCCACACCACAAGCAGTTCACCCGGTAAGCCGGGTAGCGGTTGTCTCGCGGGAAAGAGCCTGGGTGTTTCAATCCTGCCAAAGCCGTCCTGCCCCCGCTGCATGGCGAAGGCTGGGGCGAGCGTCAACGATTCGGCGACCGTCGATAACGCCGACTGCCCCGTCCCTATCCTGGATGTCGGCCGTATGCACCGTCAAGGCGACCAGGTGCCCCTCGGTGTCGGTGATGATATGGCGCTTGCGGCCTTTGATCTTCTTGCCGCGTCATAGCCACGCGGCCCGCCACTCTCGCAGGTCTTCACGTTCTGGCTGTCGATGATGGAGGCCGTTGGTGAAGCCTCTCGGCCGCAACGTTCGCGATCCAGCATCAGGAGCTTATGGTTGATCTTCTCGAACAGGCATGTGTCGCGGAACAGGCAAAACCAGCGAAACACCGTGCTCCTCGGCGGGAAAATCCGATGGCAGAAGACGCCACCCGATCCTGCCGCGCATGACGTAGAAGATCGCGTTCACGATCTCGCGCAATGGCCATTTGCGCGGTCGCCCCGTCGGGCAGGCCGTGGGCATGAGTGGCGCGATCAAACTCCACTCTGCGTCCGTCATGTCTGTTTCGTAACGCAAGCTTTCGCGGTTAGGCTGGCGGCGAGTAGCTGGCGTCCACATCAGGTCTCTACAATCAGGCTTCGACACCCGTTGGAATCACGACCGCGCCAGCTGCTCAACCCCTTCGGCAAGATCAATATTGGAGCACATGTTTGTGTGGATGTAGATTCACACGAATCCACTAACACATTGAATTAGAATAATATAAAAATTGCTCAAAACGCCCGTCGCCCGCCTTTGCAGGATACGGAAAAACGTGACACAGCTTTCCGAAGCGCTCATCGAACGCCACGATCGCTAGTGATCAACGACCGAATCACACCTATCCGACACAGGCGCCGCCCGTTCAAAAAAGACCAAGCACGTCCGGACGCTCTGGCCGGCAAAGCCCACCGCTCCGAATTTTCGAGACGGGCTCTTAAGCGCCGCCGAACAGCGTCTACTGGATCGCAAGCACATACAAGCGCCGCATGTTCTGGTCGGATCGACGCGGCGAAGATGGATGGGCAGGATTTCCGTGCGCTATCTTGCTGCAGCGGCCCTTGTGCGCCCAACCCACTTTCCAGAACTCGAAGAGCCGCTCGCGTGCGCCCTCGGCGCCGTTGCAGGCCCAGCCGTCGGCGAGCGCCACAGCGCTTCCTTTACCCAGCAGCTTGGGCCGCACGATCGAGCGCTCACTCCGCGGTCCAGCCGCCATCCACCGAGATATGCGTGCCGTTGATCTGCGCGGCGGCGTCCGAGCAGAGGAAGAGTGTGGTGGCGGCCACCTGCTCCACGGTGATGAACTGCTTCGTCGGCTGCTTCCTCAGCATCACGTCGCGGATCACAGTCTCGCGATCCATGTCGTGAGCCTTCATCTGGTCGGGGATCTGCGCCTCGACCAGCGGGGTCAGCACGTAGCCGGGGCAAATGGCATTGCAGGTGATGCCTGACGTCGCGACCTCGAGCGCCACCGTCTTGGTCAGGCCCAAGACACCGTGCTTGGCTGAGACATAGGCCGCTTTGAAGGGCGAGGCGACCAAGCCGTGCGCCGACGCGATGTTGATGATGCGGCCCCAGCCCTCCTTCTTCATCAGCGGGATCGCCACTGCGGTGGTGTGGAAGGCCGAGGTCAGGTTAATGGCGATGATAGCATCCCACATCTGCGGCGGAAACTCTTCGGCCGGCGCGACGTGCTGGATGCCTGCATTGTTGACGAGTACGTCGACCGAGCCGAATGTTTCTGCCGCCTTCGCCACGAGCGTGCGGCAATCCGCGGCCTTCGACATATCGGCCTGGATATAGGCAACCTCCGCGGCATGTTCCTCCGCCATGATGTCAGCAACCGCGTGATCCTGCGGCGCGTCTGTGAATGAGTTCACGACTACATTCCATCGTTCTGCGGCGAAGGCTTTGGCGATAGCAAGGCCGATGCCCGAGGTCGAGCCCGTGATGATAGCGGTTTTCCTGCCTGGCATAAGGTGATCCCTATTCGGAGAGCTTCTGGAGGTCGTGCTGCAACGCAACATAAAAAGGGGTTGCATTGCAAGATATGGCGGGAAAAGCCCATTCATCCCTATTTGCGGCCATGGACTTTTCCAAATCGCCATGGCAACATTGACCGCATGCTTTCTGTATAGTCACAACCTACATCACATTTTCTATCGACAACCCCAGAGTACTCGGAAGTCTTACTTCTTGCAGCGATAACTCGTGGTCTGGCCGTCTCACCTCAACTACGCGTTTAAAATAGTAGCCGATCATCGTCGCTCGGCGCGTACGCGCATCGCGATTGACGGTGTCCGGCTCCGGCTTGGCAGATGGGTATTCGGCTTGCGCCCCTTCTTCAACGGTGATGCAGGGTGCTGCGATTCGAGCTGATGATAGAACATGGTCTGCCCAAACAGCCGCACGCATTATGAAAGGAAGCAGCATGAAGCGCTTTACCGGCCTCGATGTCGCGGTGAAAGAGAGCGCGATTTGCATTGCCGATGAATCCGGCAGGATCTGCCGCGAGGTGAAGGGCCGCGGGTGATTTCGGACTGATACTCGCCGATCAGCCGGGTTCCCGTCGGGATCAGAATGCGTCGGCCGTCGAAGGAATGGACGTCCTGGGAGACGATCGCCCTGACTTGACCGGGCAGGTCGCTGACGATCGCGGTCTCCAGAATGCCGGGGATCATCGTCCCCTCGGCGATTAGCGCGTCGATGCGCTTGATCTGGCGTGTCCAGCGACTCGATATTCCACGCCAGTCCGGAACGGATGGGCAAGGCCCATTGTCACAATCAAAAGATCAACAGATCCTGCTTTTCAATAACATAGCGAGGTGTGCACTATGTCGTGGGTTCGGTGCCGCCGATCAGGATCAGATTGCGTTCGAGGTCCTTGAGGACCGGGAACTTCGCTCCGCTGAGCCTGTAGTTGATCGATCGGGACTGGCGGTGCGTGATCTCGGCGCGGATCAGGCTGGCGAGTAGCGGGGTAGAGTTCGTCGCGCCGGTTGAGGCCCTTTCAGGCGACTTCGTCGATCCTCGTGCCAAGCACGAGGATGACGGAGTAAGAAAGCCAGCCTACCAGTTCAATCAGTCAGCAACGGAGAGCGACATGTACAAGCTCTATTGGTCGCCCGGCAGCGCCGCGATGGCGCCGCACGCTATTCTCGAAGACATCGGCGTGCCCTACGAGCTCATCAGGCTCGACACCGCGAAAGGTGAACAGCACAGCTCGGACTATCTGAAGCTAAATCCCCACGGGCGCGTGCCTACGCTGGTCTATGACGGCGAATGGGTTGTGTACGAAGCTACGGCGATCTGCCTGTTCCTGACGGAGCGCCATCCGGAGGTCGGCTTGGCGCCTAATCTCGGCAGTAGGGATCGCGCTCCCTTTCTGCAATGGATGGCGTATCTCACCAACACGGTGCAGGAGGCGCTGATGCATCGGTGGCAATCCGAACAGTTCATCGACGGCGTCGACCACCAGGCCGAGCTTAAGCGGAAAGCGGAGCAGCGCCTCGCCGGCATGTTTCGCTTCATCGACGAGCATCTCGCCAAGTCCGGCCCGTATCTGTGCGGGGCGAGGCTCTATGCCTGCGACTACTACGCTGTGATGCTGGCGCGCTGGACCTTGGCCTTAACAAGGCCGGCGCAAACGAATCCGCACGTGAACAGGCTGATCCGCGCGGTACTGGAGCGGCCGGGCTATGCGCGAATGCTCAAGGCCGAGGAGATCGAGCAACCCGTCTGACGCGCTGTTCTCAGTCTACGAACGTCACGGCTAAAGCCCATAGCTCCCAGCCCGGGTCAGCGTCGGTCGTCGTAATCTTTCTCCCGGCGGGACACATTCGTTAGACGAAGCCTCATCCCTTTTTGAATTAATGGTGCGGTTGATGTGCACCTACAAATATAGCTGCATAGAGGAGGACGGTTTGCGCCACAATGCGTCGACTGCTGAAACGTGGACCGCACAAGGTGGCTTGGTTTGAAATATGTGCGCGAAGAGGACCCTCGTGGCGCTCGATCTCGCGTTCAAACATTCGAGCAGCGCCGCGAGACAGCCCATCCAGCCAGCTATGACGGAGCCCGTTTCTGGGTTAGCGGGTGCGCAAGTGTGGCAGCTTGGCTTGAGTGGCGAGGGCATGTTTGGATGACTTGTGAAATCCAGCCGCAGTCGATCGAGAAGCTCCCACAATGTCGAAGAGAACATCTCCACTCGTACCGTTTCAACACAAGACGTTCCGTTCCCTGTGGTCGGCTGCACTTGTTTCGAACCTTGGCACCATGGTTGAGGGCGTGGCTGCTGCATGGCTGGTGACGAGCATTGCCACGTCGCCTGGCATGGTGGCACTCGTCAAGTATTCAACCACGCTGCCGTACATGATCCTTTCGCTCGCCGCGGGAGCGCTCGCGGATAACTTTGATCGCCGCCGGTGTTGATTTCTGCTGAGAACTGACCCGGCATTTCCGCCGAGAACTGACCCGCCTCTCATGTATCTTTCGGGTCTGGTGCGACGGTCAAGTTCCTGTTTTTCTCCTTCCTGGTTTTGGCCTCTTGAGCCGAGCTGTTTTTGAATCGGAAGCTGTCGTTTCCGGTCTCGAGGATTTGGCAGTGGTGGGTCAGGCGGTCGAGCAATGCGGTCGTCATCTTGGCATCGCCGAAGACGCTCGCCCATTCGCTGAAGCTCAAGTTGATGGTGATGATGACGCTGGTGCGCTCGTAGAGCTTGCTCAAGAGATGGAAGAGCAGCGCGCCGCCGGATGCACTGAACGGCAGGTAGCCCAATTCATCGAGGATGACGAGATCGGAATGGACGAGGCGGTTGGCGATCTGCCCGGATCTGCCTTGCGCCTTCTCCTGCTCGAGCCTAGCGTGCGCACACATTTGCTTCGAGTGGTTTAGTTTGGATTTGCAAGAGCGAAGCCCTCGGCGATGGCGTGGAAGCGTTTGAGGCCGTTGCTAAAGGTGACCGGGCCTGGCGGGCGCTCCTTGGCGTAGCCGTTCCATCCTCCCAGCCGGGCAATGCACCAGGCGGCCCAGGCCAGTGTGTGCCCAGGGTGCGGATTCTTCTGCTTTTGGGTGTTGCCTTCGAGCCTGGTGATGAGTGCTTGCAGGACAGTGATCTCCGTGGGGCCGAAGAGGCGTGCGGCCCTGAAGGCTTGGCCGGCCGCACCGCGCCCGTGCACGAGTTGCATGACCCTGGTGGCGACGATGTCGGCCTCGCAGTCGCCGATCACGGTGGCCAACGGCGTATCGGTCAGCGCCTGGCGCGCCGCCTTGGCAGTGGCAATCCATTTGTAGCTTTCCTTGTCTTCGATCGGCAGCGCCTGGTAGTCATCCGCCTTCTTTCCCTCGCGCCGCCAGATCGTGGCGGCCGCCAGGCCCAGAACGCTGCCGTCCGCGGCATCCACGGCCAGCGCCGGATGCACGAACAGCCCGACATCCTTGCCATTGCCGACGCGACCGAGGCCCCGCTTGCGCGCGGTCTTGGCCGCGTAGTTGATCTCGCTGCTGTCCTCGATGAGCAAAACATGGCGGCCGGCCGCTGCTTCGGCCGTTCGTGCCGCCGCCGCGCGGATGATCTCTTGCTTGCTCACGTGGCGATTGCGAAACAGGCGCGTGAACGCAACCTTTTCAGCGCGTGTATCGGCCAGCCGGCGCATGCCCGCGCTGACGCGCGCAACCATGCGCTCCAGAACCATGCTCCCCTTTTTTGCAGGCGCAGGTCGCCGAAGTATCCAAGCAGCAAAGCCATCGTCGAAATCTCCAGAATCAACAATGGCAGCTACAGAATCACATGCGATTCCAACCCTTCAAGCCCCTTTCGCAGCCGCCGACCCTTCCCGCTTGACATCCCCAAGACGCAAATGTGTGCGCACGCTAGCCTGCTCGAGCGCATTGACCAGTTCGACGGTGGAGAAGAAGCGGACGCGTCTGCGGTGATGCTCGATCGCCTGCACGCCGATGGCGGTCGCGACATGGGTCTTTCCCGTGCCGGGCCCGCCGACCAGGACGATGTTGTTGGCTGCTTCGATGAACTCGCAACGATGGAGCTGGCGTACGAGCGCCTCGTTGCTCTCGCTGCTTGAGAAGTCGAAGCCGTTCAGGTCGCGGTAGGCCGGGAACCGAGCCGCCTTGAGCTGATAGGCCACCGACCTGACCTCCCGTTCGGCCGTTTCGGCCTTCAGGAGCTGGGACAGGATCGGAATGGCGGCCTCGAAGGCAGGCGAGCCCTGTTCGGTCAGTTCGCCGACGGCCTGGGCCATGCTATGCATCTTGAGGCTCCTGAGCATGATGACGATGGCGCCACTGGCGGGATTATGACGCATGGCGCACCTCCACGGTCTTCCTCAGGGCGTCGTAGCGCTCGACATTGGCCTTCGGTTCGTTGGTGAGCGTCAAGGCCTGAGGCGCATCGATCGTCGGCGGCACAGAGGGTTTGCCGTCGACCAGCCGGTGAAGCAGGTTCAGCACATGCGTCTTCGTCGGAACGCCCGCCTTCAGTGCCATCTCGACGGCCGAGAGCACGGCCTGTTCGTCGTGTTGAAGGACGAGCGCCAGGATGTCGACCATCTCGCGATCGCCGCCCGGCTTCCTGAGGAGATGCTGCTGCAATGTCCTGAAGGCATCAGGAAGCTCGACAAAGGGGGCGCCGTTGCGAAGGGCGCCCGGCTTGCGCTGAACGACGGCCAGATAATGCCGCCAGTCGTAGACCGTCTGTCCTGGCCGGTCATGAGAACGGTCGATGATGCGGCGGTGCTCGCAGATCATCTGACCTTCCGCGGCGACGACAATCCTCTCCGGGTAAACACGCAGGCTCACCGGCCGGTTGGCGAAGGATGCCGGAACGCTGTAGCGGTTGCGCTCCAGATGGACGAGGCAGGTCGGGGTGACGCGTTTGGTGTATTCGACGAAGCCGTCGAACGGACGTGATGCCGGCATGAGAGCCTGAGCTTCTTCGGCCCAGATATCGGCGATGGTTCCACGCATTTGCCCATGCGATGTCTGTCGCCAAAGCTCCTTACAGCGGCTCTCCAGCCATTCGTTCAGGGCTTCCAGAGAGGCAAAGCGCGGGATGGGCTGCCAGAGTCGATGACGCGCATCCTGGACGTTCTTCTCAACCTGCCCCCTTCTCCCAACCGGATGCCGGATTGCAGAACGGCAGCCCATCGGAGTTTTCGATCTGGCTGCAGCCGGCATCGTCCTCGGTATCGGCCTGCCCTTCGGCAGCATGCCCGCGCAAAAACTCATCGGCCTCACGCAAGAAGCCATCGCCCTCGGCGCAACTGAAATTCGGGCTCGAAGAGGTAGTGGCTGGCCATCGCCAGGAAGCGGACGTTGACATCGCGCTCCTTCCCGCGGCCGACCCGGTCGATGGCGGTTCATACTGTCGTAGATGCCGCGGCGGGGAACGCCGCCAAAGACGTGGAAGGCGTGATTGTGGGCATCGAACAGCATCTCGTGCGTCTGCAGGAGATAGGCCCGGACGACGAAGGCACGGCTTAGCTCAGCTTCGTGTGGGCCACCTGCAGCTTGGTGCGCTCATTGCCGATGATCGCCCAGTCCTCGGACCAGTCGAACTGGAACGCTTCGCCGGGTTCGAAGGCCAGCGGCACGAATGTCCCACGACCTGACGTATGCAGCTCCCTCTGCCGATCGGCTTTTCCAATCCCGGGCGAATGCCGCGCTTTACCAGATCAAGGTCGGTTGGCTGAACGCGGATGTGGTCACGATCGTCTCTAACCACCAAGACACGAGGTCTGCGCCAGTTTCGCGCATGAGATCAAGCAGCTTTTGTTCCTGCCCGGTCTTGTTCTCCTTACAAGATCCTGGCCCGATACATGCAGTCTTATCTGACGACTTGAGCCGTGGGGTCGCCGAGCGGGAGGGGGTCGCCTATCATTACTGGCCGGTGTTGAAAGCGACTCGTCTCCTTCAACGGCCAGACGCATGAAGAAGCGAGTGCTGGTGCGGTCCCAGAACTGGCTGCTTTCGGCAATGTTGGCGCCGAGCGCGGTCAGTCCGGTGGCGACGGCCGCGACTATGCAGGGGCGATCATCGCAGGTTAGGGTTAGAACCTGGAGTTGTGACATTGTATCTTCCGGTCAAATCGAAAGGGACATCTCGGGCAGGATCGGAAAGAGATGGCCGCGGAAGATCGGCACCTCCTCGCCTTTGTTGATGGCGATGATCAACTTGGAGTCGTTCATGCCGGCGCGGTGCTGGATGGCGCCTGAAATGAGCGCCGCGCGCAATCCTGTTTTCCTGCGGCGCGACGAATTCCGGCGGCAGACACACGACATGGCCGTGACCGGGGGCGACGAGGGTGGTTGGGACGAGCGTGTGGAAGAATTCCGTGTTACCGCCAGCCCGCGCGAGCCTCGAGCAGTTGGCACAGGAGATCTCGTTTGAGCGGAAGTACTTGATGCCGTCGTAGGCGATGAGCACGCGTCCTTCGAGCCGACGCAAGGCGTCGAGACAACCGCCATCGCACAGGGCGTCGAAGACGGAAGAAGTTCTGCGGGCCGACTGGATCGAGCAAGGCACGGCTGGTTATGGCAGGGAATGCGGTCCATCGCGAACAGGCTGTGGCAGTTCGAGCGAGCGTGGCTTCCGCCAATCGTTTCTGATGCGCAGGAAGGATGGGCTCTGCATGAAGAACGCCGAGAACGCGGCCATCGCGGCGTCGACCGTCGTATATCCCCTGGAAGCGCCAGGGCCAGGACATCGAACAGTTCCCGAACCTCAAGGCTTGGCTCGAACGCGTCGGCGCAAGGCCGGCTGTCATTCGCGGCATAGAGGTCGGCGCCGACAAGCTCAAGCAAGCCGTCGACCTCAAGACCGACGCCAAGGCCCACGCCATCCTCTTCGGCGGTGCCCGCGCTTGAGGGTGCGCGCGGCCGCCAGGAAATAGCGGATCTGGTGCATCTCCATGGGGCCACTATAGGGGTTTGTTCGTGCCGTCCTGGAACGGCCCCGATAGTCCTGCCTATTCAAAATGATGGGCCATCCGTATTGGAGCCGGGCGGCGCCCTACGCATCCGCTACCTCACGGCATGCCCGATCCGGCGGCGATCATCGAACCGCTGCTGGAGGCGCGCAGCACGCTGCGCGAGAAGTTTGCCGCCCTCCACCGCAAGGTCCTGGCCTTGCCCACGACGATGAAGTCTGCGGCCGACTGATGAAACCCCCGGCGTCGGCCCTGTGACCGCGCTGGCCTACACGGCGACGATCGACATTCCGCAACGCTTCAAGAACTCCAAGGCGGCCGGGCCAGCGCTGGGATTAACGCCGGTGCTCGACGAGTCGGGTGAAAGCCGGCGCATCGGCCGGACATCCTGCTGCGGCGACGGCATGATGCGAACACTGCTTTACGAGGCCGCGCAGACGCTGCTGACGCGTGTGACGAAATGGTCGTGGCTGCGGGCGATGAACGTTGCCAAGCGGCGCGGCCGACAGAAGGCCATTGTCGCATTGGCCCGCCGGCTGGCGGTGATCATGCACCGCATCTGGAGCGACGGCACAGAGTTCCGCTGGACGCGACAAGACGTCATGCCGACGGCCGACTGATGTACCCCCGACCACTGGCAGCTTGCCGCCGAGGCCGTCAAGGGCAAGTCGCTGCGCGATGGCTTCAGCCACCCTTGACCGGCCACTGCGCGCGGGCGGCAGAGCCGAAACCCAGGTCGGAGACGAGGAGATGGGTCGCCAGCGGTCGAACACGGAGATGAAACATGATCGCAGAGCAAGCGTGACAAGGATCACCCCATAAGGTTCCACCTGCCGGTGGAAAGGGGTGATCACGGTGCGCACCGCAGCGGTCGATGCCAGCTATGCACCGAACAACTGGCAGGTCGGCCAGACCGGCAAGGTGTTGGCGCCGAACTTTATATCGCCTGCGGTGGCTCGATACCGGCGGCGCGCGCTTGCCCTGCTCGATCCGGTATCTCGGCGACGATCTGTGTCCGTGCCAGCCAGTCTGCGGCCGTCCAGGTTTCGGGCAGCCACTTCCTCTTGGTCTGCAAGCCCTCCTCCCACAAAGTCTGTTTGAATACCTCACCGGCATCGAGCTCGGCCGACGTGTCGATCACGTCAAACGCGGCAAGAAGCGCTTGGCCTATACGCACCGCTGGCTCGAAGGCGTCCCCCTGCGCGACGGCGCCGATGCGCTGAAGCATCATTAAAATCAGCAGATTGCGCCAGCGCTGTGCTTCCGTCTTGAACGGATTGCGTGGCGATCGTTGCATCGAAGACCTCATATAGGTCCTAGATGGATGGCGGAAGTGCCGGAGGTAACCGGGCGTGAGGATCACTTGCCTGGCTTCGGCGAGTACGGCTTCGACCGGCGCTCCTGCCGAGAGCCGCTCCGCCGCCTCGCACAGGACTTCGGCGAGCTTTGGTGCCGCCAACCGCTGCTCGGCTGAGAGCCTCACATTGCGCGACGACATCGCCAGACCATCTGCTTCACGCACGGTTGAACAGGCGACAATCTCGATTGGAATATCGAGGTCGCGGGCGAGTCTCTGCACGACGTGCAATTGCTGGAAATCCTTTTCGCCGAAGAATGCGAGATCGGCGCCGGCCTGCAGGAACAGCTTGGTGACGACTTGCCACGCCGTCGAAATGGCCGGGGCGATGAGCGCCGCAGAAGCCCTCACTGACGTTGCTGACCGACACCGTCGTGGAAAAACCTTCCGGATACATCTCAGCCCCGTCAGGGGCGTAGAGAATGTGGGCGCCAAGCGGCGCCAGCTTGGCGCCGTCTTCCTGCTCGGTTCGCGGATAGGCGGCGGCGTCGGCCTGGCTGTTGAACTGGTTTGGGTTGACGAAGAGGGTCACGATCACCCGATTGGCCATTTCCAAAGCCGCGCGCATCAGGCTGAGGTGGCCTTCATGCAGGGCGCCCATGATCGGCACGACGGCCACTTTCAGGCCTTCGTGGCGCCAGTTGGCAACGATGCTGCGCAATTCCGCAATCGTCCGAACGATCGGTATGCTCATGTTTCTCTTCCTTTGACGGCTCTTGGCGCATCGCCGAACACATGCTCGGCGGCCGGAAATCGGCGCTCGCGCACCTCCTGCGCGTAGATTGCGATGGCCGCCTCGGCGGTCTCCCCGAGTTCGGCATAGCGCTTGACGAATTTCGGCCGAAAGCCGGTGAACATCCCCAGGATGTCGTCGACCACCAGGATCTGCCCGTCGCAGGCGGCCGAGGCCCCGATCCCGATTGTGGGAATTGTGACTTCCTCGGTTATTCTCCGTGCCAGCGGCTCGGTGACCTTTTCAAGCACAAGGGCGAAGGCACCGGCTTCGGCAACAGCAATTGCGTCACGGAAAATCCTGTCGCCGTCTTCGCCCCTGCCCTGGACCTTGTAGCCGCCAAAGACATTGACCTATTGCGGCGTCAGCCCGACATGGGCCATGACGGGGATGCCACGGCTGGTCAAGAACCGGACCGTCTCGGCCATGCTCCCGCCGCCCTCGAGCTTGACGGCCGCGCAGCGTCTCGGCGATGACGCGCGCGGCATTGCGGAAGGCCTGCTCGGGGCTTTCCTCGTAGGAGCCGAACGGCATATCGACGATCATCAGCGCCTGCTCCAGGCCGCGTCGCACGGCCTTGCCGTGCATGATCATCATCTCCAGCGTCACGCCGAGCGTCGAGGGCAGGTCGTGGAGAACCATGCCGACGCTGTCGCCGACCAGCACCACATCACAATGGGGGTCGACCAGCCGGGCAACCGGGGTCGTGTAGGCGGTAAGGCAGACGAGCGGCGTTCCACCCTTTCGCGAACGAATATCCGGCGGTGTAATTGCCTTTGTATCGCCAGCTGCGCTCAACCCACGCCTCCTTCCCTTCGTTACCCACCGCGTCGCGTTTGGCACATTTTGTGCAAGTGCGCACAGCCTCGATCGCGCCTCGGCCGAAAGAGATCTTTAGATTGTCGATAGTGAGGGGGGTCATTCGCGCTCTCTTTCCTTGGTGCGTGGCAAGACAAGGCGGGAGAGCCTTCTGGCCCAGCCTGGTTCCGGGTGCGCGCCCATCCGAGGATCCACCAGATCACGGAGGCCGTCTCCGATCAGGGTCAGCCCGACTACGGTGATGACCATGGCAGCACTGGCGAACAGAACCATGTAGGGTGCCTTCGTGATTGCTGCTTTGCCATAGTGGATATTGCCTCGAGGCGGCAGTGGAACGCTGACGGTGGCCAACCCGGCAACAGAGGAGGTATTTGGCTCGATGGCCGCAGCGTCGGCTTCGAGGATGCTGATCTCGCAAAGGCCGTTCCGGCAATTTCGGAATTCAAGTTCGAGTGCGCGGGCCAGAGCTGCAACGCGCCAAGCAGGATCCTCGTCGCGCGGCCACTCTATGAGGAGTTTCTATCCCGGATGACCGACGTCGCCCGCAAAATCAAAATTGGCCCACCCGACGACCCTACGACGGAGATGGGACCGATGGCAAACGCGCGCCGAATCGAGGCCATGGAGCGTCTTGTCAAGGACGCGGTGGATCGCGGCGCCAGCATAGACCGGTGAGACCTGCCTCGACCGGTACGCCCCGACCTTGTTCGCCTTACAGATAAGAACGGCACGCGCCGTATCGGCGATTCAGCTTTTCGCCGAGCTCCATCAAACGCGTGATGAGCCGCGCCGCGTAGCGGTGGCGCCGACTAAGCCGTCATTTTGCAAGCCAGCACGCGGACAAGTGCTGCGGTCCCACTTCGACGGCCAGCGGCTCCTCTTGCTGACAGCGATCGAACGCGAGCGGGCAACGCGGATGAAAACGGCAGCCCTTCGGCACGCGCGCGGCACTTGGAACCTCGCCCTGCAGGGCCGGCAATTGATCGGAACGCTGTCCGGATTTTGATCGGAATCCCGTCCGGCTAATTCCTGGAATTCGCACTCGCTCCTCCGCAGTTCATCGCGATAGTCGCATGCGGTCAAATATTGAATGTCGCCCAAAACCATCTCGAATCCAGATTGATGCTGCTCAAGCAGCCGCGAAGAGCCATAGCACTGGAAGAATTTGGCTTGGGATTTCCTAAACCCGGTCCGGAACCGTGGCCGACCAGTGCCTGCCCTCGATCAAAGTCCTTACGACCTTGGGGATCAGCTTGCGGACCGCGGAGACGGCTGGAGAGCGCTCATCTTTTGGATTGACGGCAAGCACAACGGAACGGGTAATCACCGGATCAATGATCTTAACCGTCCGGACTTGGCCTTGAGACGCCTCTTTCTGAATGGCCGACGGGGCAAGGATAGAATAGGCTTTTCCTTCCATCACCATGTTGATGATCGTAGAAAGGGAGTCGACTTCGAATCTGACGTCCAGCACACACCCGTGCTGCGCAACGACATCAGCCACCGAACGCCTGACATTGTTGTTGCGCATCGGAACCGCCAGCGGAAACGCATGCAGGTCGGCGAGCGGTATCGAATCTTCGAAAGGCGGTTCACCCCGCGGCACTACCAGGCAAAGTTCTTCCCGTGCCAGCACCGTCATTCGCCCTACACTCTCGGCAGTGCGGTAAAGGACAGCCAGATTGAAGCGGCCAGCAGCCATCCACTCTTCGAGCGGTCCCGTCATGCCCTCGATCATCTTAAGCGAGATCCTCGGCAATTCGCTTCTTACCGTTTCAAGCAAGGGACCGCTAAGGACGCGAGCGGCTCCGGACGGAATGCCAATGGTCACCTCTCCGGAAGGAGCGGCCACCGAGTTGGTCAGTTCCGCCTCAGTGAGCTGAATTTCCTTCAGAATGATCCGGGCGCGCTCAAGCAGCTTGTCTCCGGACGCTGTGACGCTGACACCGGTCCTGTCGCGTACCAGCAGCTGGGTTCCGAATCCTTCCTCCAGTTGACGCACATGCAGGCTTAGAGCGCTTTGAGCAACGTTGAGGGTCGCAGCTGCCTTCGTGAAACTGCCCGCTTCGACGACGCCGACAAAGTATCTTAACTGCCTGATGTCCACGATGAACAAATCCAACCGGGGCATGATCCCCAGTGCCTTCTTATCTATCTCGAAACGAGATGGCAGGCAAGCAACAAACTGGGGCCATGACAAACCAGCGCCTGTCCGGCCGCTGATCAAAGGCTCAGTTATTGCTAGCGAGAGCCAGGATCTCATGGGCGCGCCGAACCACTGGCGGATCAACCATCGTACCATTCAACGAGAATGCAGACAGTCCACGCGTGGCGGCATCGTTTTCCGCCGCGACGACACTATGGGCCCACTCGAGTTCCTGTGCGCTTGGCGAGAAAGCCTCATTGAATATGGCCACCTGTGTCGGATGGATCGCCAAAGCTCCGGCAAAGCCAAGCCTCCGCGCATGCGCCGCGGCTTCTCGAAGTTTATCAGTGTCCGAGAACTCGCCGATGCTTCCTATGAAGCCCAGCGGGAGCAACCCGGCCGCACGGGCGGCAAACAGAACAGAAAGGTTCGGCGTCAAGAGAAGGTCGAATTCCGGGGCGCCGCCAACAGCGGCACTGAAGTCTTCAGGACCAAGCGCCATTGCGACCATCCTTGGATGCGCCGACGCAATGGCCGCGAGCCTTTGCAAGGCGCCCGGGGTCTCGATCTGGGCAAGGAACCGGATGCGTCCCCGCGGAAGATTTCTTTCTCGTTCAAGTTCCGAAACCGCATTCGCGATCTCTAATACCCACTCTGCCGAATCCGTCTTCGGAAGAACCAGTGCGTCAACACCAGCCATCACGGCTGCATCGAGATCGGCCGCCAAGGCGCGCAAACCACGATTCACGCGGACCAAAACAGATGCGCCCTTGCGCGCCACCTTTGCCACGGATGCAGGAAGCTGCCGCCGTGCCTCGCCCTTCTGATCCTGGGGAACGGAATCCTCCAGGTCGAGAATGACGCCATCTGCACCGCGCTCATGGGCCGTCTCCACAAAGCGCGGAACGTGAGCGGGAACGAAGAGCAGGGATCTCCAGCGTGGTACAGACATCGCGCTTTCAACGGCCGCAAAGGTGTCCTTGATCATGGAGTCGCCTCTGCGGTCGATTTTAGCGAGGGCGGTGCCAGTGAGCTTTCTCGGCCGCCTATGCGCTGAGATGATCCGAGGTGCACAAGCTCTTTGTAAATCGCGAGCGCACTCACCTTACCGGGACGCGCCCTCACGCTGACGCGGCTCTTTCGCGCAAAAGCCCCCGAACCTCCTCGCGGACAGCCTCGGTATGAGCACCAAGAGCCGGAACTGGGCGCAGCGAGGGGCGCTCAGAGTTGAAAATCGCCGCCGGCGCTATCGTCTCGACGGTTCCTTCGGGTGTGCCAACCTGCACCCTGCGAATGTGTGGATGCCTTGAAACATCCACCACTTCGTTCAGTCGGCCATATGCCAAGCCGGCCGACTCAAGCTCCCGCATTGCTTCGTGGCAGGACAGTTCGGAAAAACGCAGTTCAATGATCTCATCAAGTTGCGCCCGGTGACCGAGGCGCTCCATGTTGTCGGCAAAACCAGGTGCGCGTGTGAGCGCCGGCTGCTTCAGGAATTTCTCGCAGAAATTCACCCATTCGCGGTCATTCTGAACCGAAAAGATCACCTCTTTGCCGTCGGCGCAACGATAGGCGCCATATGGCGCCAGCGACGGGTGTTTCACGCCGGCGCGTACAGTTTGATAGCCGCTATACTCGTGCTGTAGAACCGGAACATTCATCCAGTCGGCGACGGCATCGAACAGTGACACCTGAATGCTTGTCCCTTCGCCGGTGACCTCGCGGTGATAGAGCGCCTGAAGAATGGCGCTATGTGCCGTCATGCCCGCCGAGATGTCGCAAACCGAGACCCCTACCCGCGCGGGCCCCTGTTGGTTGCCGGTGATCGCGCATAGACCTGTTTCAGCCTGGACGATGAGATCATAAGCCTTCAAATGGGAATACGGCCCTTTCTCCCCGAAACCAGAGATGTCGCAGGTGATCAGACGCGGAAAACGTCGACGGAGATCCGCAGACCCAAAACCTAGTTTTTCGATACTGCCCGGCTTCAGATTCTGGATAAAGACGTCAGCACCGGCAATGAGCGTGTCGAGGACGGCGCGATCCGCCTCCAACCTCAAATCCAGACAGACCGACTCCTTCCCCCGGTTGAGCCAGACGAAGTAGGCGCTCTGACCCCGCACCAACTTGTCGTAGTTTCGCGCGAAGTCTCCTTCGGGCCTTTCGACCTTGATCACCCGGGCGCCCGCGTCCGCAAGACGGGAGGATGCATAAGGCGCGGCCACGGCCTGCTCCACGGCTACGACAGTGATCCCCTCAAGAGAGTTCTGCATGCGACACCGTGCGTTTCATCCAGCGTTTTCGTTTTGAGTCCGACGACGGTTCAGCGTCGCCAGCAACCGGTTTTGTTCGTTCCCAACAATTGAGAATGCCTCGTCGACGCCCATTCCGGGCTTTGCGAGCATCATGTCGGCCTGGGTCGCCACCGAAACGTGGACTGACGCCTGGGCGGAGAGATCCGTCTCGGTACAGCTTCCCCCGACATACGCCCCTACCTTGTTCGCCTTGCAGATGAGAACTGCGCGCGCCGTGTCGGCGATTGAGCCGACGTCTGGCGTCTTGATTTGGACCAGATGCGTGGCCTTCGCTTCGGCAAAAAGCCGAATGTCCTCGAGCGTATTGCATCTCTCATCCACGACAATACGCGCACTGGAACCCCGGTTGTCCAAAATCGATACGATCTTGGCGTAGTTCTCAATTTGAGCTTGCGTCGAACCAAAGTCCGCTGGGCATTCGACGTTGAGCGTAAAACCCGGAACGGTATCAGCAACCTTGCAGATAAAGTCGGCGATGAGTTGCGGCTCCAAGCCGACTTCTTGGCCGACCCAACCATACACATCGAAATGCAGCACCGGATGATACCCGGGGCGGCCGATTTCGCGCGAACGCGTTGCAACCCACTTGACGAACTCCATGAAGGTCTGGCCGCCGACGCCGAATTTCTGCCGCGAGTTGATCAGGCCGTGGGGAAGCACATCCACGGCCTTCAGGATCATTTTATCTACATTGATTTCGCGAGCGTCACCGCTCTGGCAGTAAATCGGGACGCTGCACGTCGGTAGCGGCAGATCGAACTCCGCGCATATGATCTCCGCCATTGTCTTGCGCTGAAGGTGGGCGGCTGCGCGAAGCAGAGCTTGGCTCACGCCATACTCGACAGCCAGAGGTAAGCGCAGATGTTCGACAGGTTCAAAAGCCATCGTGCAACAATCACGAAACCGAGATGCATCGACATCAAAAAGCCGCGGCGCGACCACGCGTGACGTTAAATCTGAGATTTGATCGGTGTCGAACAGAGGATCGCGTCCACCGGCACCAGAGTACTGGACGTTCATCATGTCGCCCCAAACAACGGTCTCGTCGGTAAGGACGAGTCCGATGCTGAGCGAAGATGCTGGAATACGAATGGACTTGAAGCCAGGCGTTGTTGGTGCGCCAATATAGATGAAGCCGTCCTGGGTCGCGCCGGACCTGATGGCTTCCTGGTCGTCATAAAAGAATGCGCCGTTGCCGGGCGCAAGCAGGACATCTGTTATCTGCACTTCGTTTCGCTCTATTTGGTCCAAACACATTTGTGGCCAGATCTGGTCCACCATTACCTGTCCCACTATGCGTCAGTTGGCATCGAGTTCGCCAATATAAAGTCCGGGGCGGTGCCATCGCGTTTTCAGATGGAGGGCGTCCGCCTGAAGAAAAGTCCTGTAACACCAAAGTCTTGGAGTAGTTCAGTCCAACAAACGGTACGCTGGGATTTCCTTTGAGCCACCTAACCTGGCCTTTATGACCTGAACCACATTAGCAACAGATGTGTGCGCGATGGCGATCGATAGCCTAAAGCGTATCGCGTCAGATGCGCGTTCACACACCTCACAGCCGCACACGGGGGCGGCAGACGCCTGCGAGAGATAGCCTGATGTACTCAAGCATCATGATCCGCGTCCTCCCGTTTCACGCCAGACCGCCGTTGCATCCAAGCGGTCGAAGATGGGCAATTCCTCGTCTGAATATCCGGATTGACCGGCCAAGAATTCGGCCTTTCAATCAATAACGAAAAGCTTTCGAGGAACATCGGCGAGAAATTCTGCTTTCCCTTCGGTGATCAGAATGCTTTCGGTGATCTCGATTCCGTAATCGTCATTCCAGATTCCTGTCATGAAATGGAACGTCATGCCCGGACGCAATTCGGTCTTGTCGCCTTCCCGGAAGCTGGCCGAGTGCTCGCCCCAGTCCGGCGGATAGGCAAGACCAATCGAGTAGCCCGAGCGGCTTGTTTTAACGATGCCATATTTCGCGAGAACGCCCGTGTAGGCGTTCGAAATGTCTTCACAGGTGTACCCGGCAACGGCCTTTTCCAAGCCGGCTTCCATCCCCTCTAGGACACCCTTCTCGGCATCAAGAATCTGCTGGCTCGGCTTGCCGAGGAAGTACGTACGGGAAAGCGGGCTGTGGTACCGCTTATGGACGCCCGCGAGTTCGAAGAAGATACTCTCATTGGCCCGTACCGGCTTGTCGCTCCAGGTCAGGTGGGGTGCTGCGGCGTCTGCACCAGCGCCGATCATGGGCACAGCAGCCGGATAGTCGCCCCAGAATCCATCGACACCACGCGTGGCGGCGTCGTAGATGCTGGCAACGATATCAGACTGTTTCACGCCTGGCCGCAGCACTTCCGTGATGCGCTCGTACATCGCCCCGACGATCTTGCCGGCGCCCCGCATGTATTCGATTTCCCGCGGCGATTTTAGGATGCGCTGCCAGTTGATCAGCCGGTAGGCGTTTTTGAATTTTGCGTTGGGGAGGGATGCCGACAGGGCTTCAAACGCGCGCGCGGTACAGAAGTAGTTGTCCTTCTCAAGGCCGATGGCCGCCGACGCATAACCCTCCGCAGTGATGATTTCGGCAAGCACCTCCATCGGATGAATAGCGTCGTTTTGGACGTAGTGATCAGGATAGGATTTGATCCGATCTTCGGAAAGGTACGCTGTGCGACGGCAACCGTTAGCATCGATGCCACGACCGAACCATAGGGGGTCCTTTTCCTTGGACACGACGACGCACTGGGGAACGTAGAAAGACCAGCCGTCATAGCCGGTAAGCCAATTCATGTTGGAGGGGTCCGTCACAACCAACAGATCGAGACCGGCCTGTTCCATAGCATGGCGCGCTTTGGCGAGACGATCTCGGTATTCTGCTAGCTCGAAGCGCAAGCTTTCCGCACTCATGGTAGACCTTCTGCCTTGTCGAATTCGATGTGGAAGTCACAAACACATCAATACCGCCGAGCCCTGAAGGCGTTTCGCGGCATTTCAGCGGGTCAGGCGGCCAAAATCGTCTCGACTAGGTTGACCCAGTATCCCACGCCGTAGGGGAGCGCCTCGTCGTCAAAATCGTAAGAGGGGCTATGCAAGCCCGCCGTTGCCCCGTTGCCGAGAAAGATCATGGCGCCCGGCCGAGCTTCCAACATGTAAGCGAAGTCCTCTGATCCCATTAAAGGCTTGGTGTTGTCGTTCACGGAATTCTTGCCAACCAAACCATAGGCAGCCTCGAGTGCCCAGCGAGTACCCTCTGTGTGATTAAAAGTGAGAGGTTCGAGCCGCCGGTGGCTGTAATCGATTGTCGCGCCAAATCCATTTGCGATCCCTTCAGCGCAAGCCTTGATTTGATGTTCCGCAAAATCCCGCAGTGTCGGCGACAGGCTCCGGACCGTACCACCTAGTGCAACTTGGTTTGGAATGACGTTGTAGGCATGGGCCGCGTTAAACCTCGTTACCGAGATCACAAGAGCCTCGGTAGGGTCGGTATTGCGGGACACAAGGCTCTGGAGGCCAACGATAATCTGTGCTCCTACCAAAACCGGATCAATCGTAAGATGAGGGGAAGCCGCATGGCCTCCCTTTCCCTTGATAATCACGTCAAATTCGTCAAGAGCGGCCAGAATCGAACCGTCGCGAATTGCGAACGTTCCAATATCAATACCGGGCATGTTGTGCATTCCATAGACCTGGTCGATCCCATATCGCTCCATGAGGCCATCCTGCACCATTTTCTGGGCACCACGCCCATCTTCTTCCGCCGGCTGGAAAATTAGCACAACTGTCCCCTTGAAATTTCGGGATGCCGCGAGGTGCTTAGCAGCGCCAAGTAACATGGCCGTATGGCCGTCGTGTCCACATGCATGCATGAGACCGACCGTGGAAGAGGCCCATTGCTTGCCAGACTCCTCAGCGATGGGCAGGGCATCCATGTCAGCCCTAAGCCCAATTGTCGGTCCTTCCCCGTTTGTCCCCTGAATGACAGCGACAACGCCTGTTTCCGCCACTCCGGTTTCGATATGGTTGATCCCGAATAAAGCCAGTTTCTCAGCGACAAACCGAGCTGTGTTGTGAACTTGGTAGCCCAGCTCTGGATGTTGATGGAGGTAGTGGCGCCACTCAACGACCTCATTGTGCAGCGTACGAAACTCGTCAATATTCCGCATATGCAACACCAATTTTTTGGACCTTTGATTGGCGCCAATAAGTAGCTGCCCCCACTTGGCCGCCGGGGGCGGCTGATAGCCGGCGCTTGACCAATGCATTCCGCACAAAAGGGGCGGGAAACCCTGACGGTCGACTGCCAAACGCAATACCTACATGCCGACTATCAATCAGCGGCTTCCTCGGCACAATCAAATATTGTTCCAATATGGGTTCCATCTCGTTTGGAGATACAGTTAAGAATTAGACTAGGTCGCGCATTCGGAACCGTGCCATCGGACTGGTCAACGCTGCGACCTCAACACAGAGCGGCGATTGGCCACCGCGTCATAGCCCTCTGTGCGCAAAGAGATTCCATCGGCATCCGAAGATACTATAGGGCTAAAGTCAGCGTGTAGTTGCAAGCGCACAAAAATGCGTCCCTGACTGGCTGCTTGTCATGCTACCGACGCGATTGGTCCAAACAGTAGAGCCATACGGTCCGGCCGGATGAAGGGCTATTCGCCTATTCGCCTCTCCGCCGATCTGACCAGTTGGGCGACGGGTAGCGAACGTGTCCTTGAGACCACAAGCTCCACGCTTGCGCCCATCTCCCTTCAAGATGACAAGGGTGCAAAATCAGTATTTGACGAAGACATTCGCGCACCTGATGCTCGGTGCAAATGAAATAGATCGTCAGATGTGCTGGGTGGCCCTGAATCGAAAAAGCGGCGACAAACGGCGCGCCCCAGGACTTGCGGGCAGCGCGAGTGACGCTCCCGCCTCGATAAGATTTCCAACCGGGTGTCAGTCAAGCGGTATTTAGGGAGGACGTGTAGAGACGGAAAAAAAGTTGATGTCGACAAGCTTTCCTGTCCGAAAACGTCCAATAGACGTTTGTTTTATTGTCGACCAGACGCACGCAACGATTAGCTAGGCATCGCGGTCTCAACACGCTAGCTAAAATTTCGCAGCGCCAAATTGATTGCTTTCGCAATCGTGATGAATAAAGATGGAGAAATGGCAATGCCCGCATTTAGTCAAGATGAATATCGCGCACGCGTATCCCGGCTACGAAAAAAGATGGCTGATCGAGGAATTGATGCTCTGCTCGTTCTAGAAGAATCAAATTTGAACTATCTGACGGGATATGCAGGATATTCCGACTACGTGCCGCAAGTTGCTTTGATCTTCCAGGACGAGGAAGACCCTTGGCTCATAATGCGCGAACTCGATACTCACGGTGCAGCGGTCGAGTCGTATCTTCCGGAATCACGCATCCTCAGTTACGCAGAAAAATACATTGGTTCTAAAGAACTTACCGCGTGGCAGCCCATTGGGGAATTCGTTCGTGATCGCACAAAATCGACACGTATCGGGGTCGAAATTTCCGGCAAAATGCTAGGATTGAAGGGATATGCCGCTCTGAGCAAGAGCTTGGGAGTGGCGGAATTCATCGACGCTGATGGGTTGGTCTCTACTCTGAAGGCAATAAAATCGCCTGCGGAACTTACATATATGGAGCAGGCGGGAAAGATCGTCGATAGGGCCATGAAAGAGGCTCAGGGTATGATCGCTGTTGGCGTGCGCGAATGCGACGTAGCAGCTGCCGTACAGCATGCCCTGACCAGCGGCACGCCTGAGATTCCAGGCGGCCCTGGTCCTATATCAATGCCAAATATGGCGATTGGCTCTCCTGCGAACCAATGCCATAGCAAGTGGGGCGACGGGGCCTACAAGATGGGCTGCCAGACCAATTTCGAGATGGGTGCTTTCCGCCATCGGTATGTCTGCGCCGGGTCACGGAGCATATTTTTGGGTGAACCGCCCGCTCGATCACGCTACGTGCACGAAGCGTGCCGGGACGGTTGGCTTGCCGCCTTTGAAGTTTTGCGGCCCGGGGTTAAGAGCAGCGATGTTGAGCGGGCTTTTCGGCGTGAGTTTGGACCTCGTGGTGTCCGGAAAGAGTCTAGGATTGGGTACTCGATCGGCCTTGACTGGGTGGATGGTGGCCCGAATTTCATGGAGGGAGATGAGACTGAAATTCTGCCCAATATGACCTTCCACCTTCTTATTGGGATCTGGGAAAAAACGGACGGCTACATCTTCAGTGAGACAGTGCGAATAACCGAAAATGGCGCAAAGTCTCTTATCAGTTTGCCGCGCGAGATGCTGATAAATTATTGATCTTTGCTATGCCGGAGCGCGCAACAAGATGGAACCGGGTATCAGCGCTCCAGCCCCTGCTTGCAGCCGTGAATGGCAATTTCTCGAGGCGCACTTTATGATCGCGACGCTCGCTGCCGGGATACTTTGGTATTCATGAGGCCATGCAGCGTCTAGGGAGAAGATACCCCTCCGGCGTTGTCGCCGCCACTGTCGCGCCTCTGCCCTATTCACCCGCCGAAAATGGGTATGGCGCCTATTTCGACGAGCCGAGGACGCGGCGATAAGCAAGCAAATCAGACCGCTTCCTTAACCGCGCTAAGGAATTGCTGTGTACGCTCTTTCTGCGGATTGCCGAACAGTTGGCCGGGTGTCCCCTGCTCCTCGATGCGTCCGCCGTAGAAGAAGCATACGCGATCCGAGATGTCCTTGGCGAAGCCCATTTGGTGGGTGACCATCAGCATGGTCAGGTGGTGTTCGGCGACGAGCTTACGGATGACGGTGGTGACCTCGCCGATGACCTCGGGATCGAGCGCCGACGTGACCTCGTCAAAAAGCATGACCTTCGGCCGCATGGCGAGCGCTCGCGCGATCGCCACGCGCTGCTGCTGGCCACCGGAAAGGCGGGAAGGATGCTGGTCGCGCTTGTCGGCCATGCCGACCATCGCCAGCAGTTCCTCCGAGCGCTCGCGCGCCTCCTTCTTCGACAGGCCGAGCACATGCACCGGGCCTTCCATGCAGTTCTCCAGCGCGGTCATGTGCGGGAACAGATTGAAGTGCTGGAAACACATGCCGATCCTGGAGCGCATCTTGCGCAGGTGGCGGCTGTTGGCTGGGGCAAGTCTGGTGCCGTTGGGCATGTGGGTCAGCGGCTGGCCGTCCACGTAGATGACGCCGCCATTGATGGTCTCCAGCGTCATCAGCATTCTGAGGACGGTCGTCTTTCCCGAGCCGGACGGGCCGATGATGGTGACCATTTCGCCTTCGGCGACGTCGAGGTCGAGCGAATCCAGGACCACCAGGCTACCGTAGCGCTTGGTGACCTTCCTGAAGCTCACCATCGGCACGTTGTCGCCTTCGAGCGCGAGGGGGAAGGTGGACAGGTCTTTGGTGGTCATCAGCTCATCCCCAGCTTTCTGCGCACCCAGCTCTCGAAGATGCGAATGCCACCGGCGGTGGGCAGCGAGATGGCCAGGAAGATGACCCCGACCAGCGTGTATGGCTCGAGGAATCGATAGGTCTCGGAGCCGATGGAGTTCGCCGCGTGCATCAGTTCGGCCACGCCGATGACCGACAGGATAGGCGTGTCCTTGAAGATGCCGACCAGGTAGTTTCCCATGCCGGCGAGCGAAGGCGGCAGCGCCTGCGGGATGATGACGCGGAAATAGGTCCGCGCGGTCGGAAGGTTGAGCGAGGTCGCCGCCTCCCACTGACCTTTCGGCACGCTGTCCAGCCCGCCGCGATAGACCTCCGACAGGTAGGAAGCGTAATGCAGTCCGATGGCGATCATGCCCGCCGTCCACGGCGAGAGCGTCAGGCCGAATTGTGGGCCGACATAGAAGACGAAGAAGATCTGTAGTACGAGCGGCGTCGAGCGGATAAACTCGACGATTTCCCGAACGATCATGGTCAATGCCGGGTAAGGGGTGCGTTGTGCAAGCGCGAAGACGAGACCGAGAATAACGGCGATGGCGTAGCCGAAACCGGCCGCCATGAAGGTGTTACCGGTGGCCACGAGCAGGCGGGGCAGAATTTCCCAGGTAAAGTCCCATCGCCAGTCCAACACTGCGTCACGCCCTCCCCATCTTGCGCATCATGAACCCTTCCAACCATCGCATGGAGGGAGTGATCATGAAGCGAGCGACAATGTAGTAGACGACAAGCGCGGTACCGAAGCTCTGGGCTGACAAGTAGGTTGTAGCGTTGATCTGCTTGGCCTGGAACGTCAAGTCGGCGACGGCAATCAGCGCGACCAGGGCTGTGCCCTTCATAAGCTCAATGAGAAGATTACCCCAAGGTGGCAGCATGATCAGCAACGCCTGCGGCAGGATCACGCGTCGCATGCGCTTGGCCGGAGACATGTTGAGCGCCAGCGCGGCCTCCCATTGACCCCGCGGTACAGACAGGATCGCGCCGCGCACCAGCTCTGACCCGTAGGCGCCGAGGTTCATTCCGACAGCGACGAAGCCGGCGGTGAATTTCTCGAGGGTGATTCCGAAGAGCGGCAGCACAAAAAAGATCCAATAAAGCTGGACGAGGAGCGAGGTGCCGCGGAATACCTCGATGTAGACGGTGGCCACGCCGCGGACCAGCGGATTTGGCGACATACGCATCAGCCCGGTCGACAGCGCTAACGCAATCCCTAAAATCGATGCCGTGACGGTTAATAAGATCGTGATCAGAGTCCCGCTGAGGATCCGGTCGCCGTATTGGCCGAGGAACTCGAAATATGACACGCCGCTTAGACCTTCCCCTTATGGCCACTTAGGCGGGAGGCAATCACCCAATGACAGGCACTTTAGGAGAAAGCAAGCGGCGGACCGGGTTTTCGGTCCGCCGCTCGTTTCGACTATCGGTTGGCGCAGATCCAGTCGGTCTTCTCGTCGCCTGGCAGCCAATCTTTCGTATAGCCGTATTTGGCGACTGCTTTCATCATCTCCTCAGACCCCAAATATTCCGTCAGGGCCGAATTGAAGGCGGCTATGAAGTCCTGGTCGTCCTTTCGGAAGGCGATGCCACCCCAGTTGAGCGAATCCTTAGGCATCGCTGCTGCGTCGGTTACTTCCAGTTTACCACCGCTGCTGGCGGCCAACTCTCCAACCAGGACGGGGGTGCCTGCCCCAGCGTCTGCGCGCCCGGCTAGCACGGCAGCAAGGATCTCGGTTGGACCTGGTACCTCCATGATTTTGGCCGCGTCGACACCCGCAGCCTTCGCGTGTTGAATGTTCGCGTAACCAGCCCCGGTGACCATAACAGCACCCTTCTCGCGTACGTCGTCGTAATTGCGGAGACCTTTGGGATTGCCTGCGGGAACAAGGAATGCCTCTCCCAGCTTGTAGATCGGCTCGGCGAAGGCGACGTTCTCACATCGCGATTTGAGAATGAACATCCCACCTGTGATAATGTCGAAGCGACCCGCCTGTAGTCCGGGGATCAGCCCACCCCATTCTGTCTGGACGGGCTCTATTTTCTCATAACCCATCTTTTTAAGTACACCGAGCGTCATGATGTTGGCAAAGCCCTCAGGCTCTCCGTTCTTTCCCGCATACGCGGTCGGCACTTCATTGGCAAAGCCAAGGCGAATCGGCTCCCCCGCAGCGATCCGGTCCGTCAGGGGACCGGCTATCGCAGTTGCGGCGGCCATCGCACTTAGCGCGACGGCAACCACAAAAGTCATCATTTCTGCCTTCATTTCAAACTCCCTTGTTGCGCGGTTCCCTCGCGGAGCGGGCTGCCTGTGGTGCACTCCATTGAGCACCGGAGAGCAATGTCATGAAACGCTTCTCGCAAGCGGCAACTCTGCAAACTCTAGAATCCAACTCGGAAGTGCTTAAGTCAAATCCAGTGTTTATATCGTGGCCATCTGGGCACGAGATGAGGTCGGGACAGCCTTCTCGAAATAAGAGAGTCACACGCGATTGCGCGGTGTGTACCTGAGGGATCGGTGGTGTAAACTGAAGGTGGCCTGCCCCCTGAAAATTTCTCTAATTCGCTCTGATCAAGGGTTCTTGTTCAGGTTCGCGTCGTCACCGGCCTCAGGGTTTCCCCGCGGTCGATCATGAAGGTTGATGAATGTTGGCGTCAGATGGTGGATCGGCCGAAGGCCAAAGTGGTCCTCGCGGGCGTCTTCCATGCGTCTGGTGGAATGCCGCGTTTCAGAGGGTCGGCCTAGCAAGCGTCCCCGCACGACGATGCTGCTTGTCTCAAGATTGGAGTCAAAAAACGTCAGCCGAAGTGATCGAGGGATGCTACCCCGCAGTTCCAATCGCGTACGAGTTCGCATTTTCGTTGCGTCGGCGCGCCATCATAGTGTTCCGCGAGGTTGATATGACGAAGGCCGCGTAGCAAACGCTTGGCATAGAGGCAAGGTTACTCGAAGTTCTTCAATCGTGGGAATACGTTCAACCAGGGCTTTCGCAATGGTTCGATCCTTTAGCGACGTGCTAAAAGTATTGGGCATCGAAGTAGTTCAACTTCGCCTGAACTTCGGTTGGCCGACCAGCCAAAAGAAAATCCTTGAGTGGTGATAGGAACTGTCGCTTTGCTCAGTTTTTCGCCGTCTGGGCATTAGTCTGTTCAGCGAGATGCCGCTGGAACGCAACATCCTGTTCCTGCCGATCGGGCCACGCTATCGGATTGCTGAGATCAAAGGCGGATCGGCAGCCCATCTCCCATCTCGACAGCTCGACGCGGATAGTCGTGTAACGCCCGCGGAGGCGCCCGAAATCCACTCAACCAGGCTCCTGCCGAAGCTACGCGGGACGAAAAGGTCGCATTGGAACGACCCTGTGCGCAATAGCAGGACCGGCACGCGATGAAAACCAACTTGGACCCCTTTCCCCTGTTGCAAAGAGTCCCAATCCACCACGACGCATCGCTCCAGCACATGCTTAATATTTTGGCCGGAAAGCCGCAGACGCACCCTGCCTTCGCCGAGTTCGAGCATGCAGCCCAGCTCAGGATCGATATCAATAGGAGGTAGCGATCCATCGGAGAGCAGCCAGAACCGGCGCGGCGCAATTCGAATGACAAGCTTGCCGTCTTGGTACGTGGTCTCACCGACCTTCGTAGGGAGCTGCCCGCCGAGCCTCGGCGCCAGGTCGGTCTCAAAACGCTCCATGGCGCCGTCCCAGCCGTCGAACTGAACGATTCCGCAGTCCCGCGACGCTATCCCAAGACCGGCTTGGTCAGAACCATTAGCCATGGAACCAATCTCCCTTCGGGTCGAGGAATGTGGGCGAGACTACGCGGGCCCGCACCGCCTCACCTTTCAAGGGATAATGAGCGATAAACTCGGCGCCCTCCTGCGATGCGCTGGAGGCAAGAAGCCCCAGCCCCACCCAGGCGTCGAGTGTGGGACTGTAGGTGGTCGAAGTGATACGGCCGAGCCCATGGCCCTGAACAGGCTCGTTAGGCCTGAAGAGTATCGCTCCACCGCGCAACCGCTTGCCATCCTCAACGCAACGCAGCCCGACTAACCGTGGCCGCTCAGGGTCGCTGAATGCTTCGCGCCGTCCAAGAACCTCGCCGACGAAGCCGCTGCGTTTGCCCGCCATGCGGCGTAGCCCGAGGTCGTCGAGCGTCGTCCTGCCGTCGATCTCCGGCCCGGCGACATGACCCTTTTCGACGCGCAGAGCCCCCAAAGCCTCTAAGCCATAAGGCTTAAGGCCGAAGGGCGTGCCGGCCTCCATCAGGCGGCACCATGCTTCCTTGCCCACGCTCGCCCCCGTATAGATTTCGTAAGCCCGCTCGCCCGAAAAGCTGAGACGAATGATGCGAAGGGGCTTGTCCCTATACCGACCTTCAAGAAGACCCATATGCGGCAACGCGTCATTAGACACGTCCAAATCGGGAAAGGCGGCCGCGAGGATATCGCGGCTCTTAGGACCGGCCACCGACATCGCCGCCCACTCGTCTGACACCGAAGTTACCGAAACGCGCAGATCAGGCCAGGCGGTATCGAGCAGAAATTCGAGCCGAGACATCACGTCCGCGCTCCGAGCAGTTGATGTCGTCATAAAAAAGTGCTGGTCGCTTACCCTCGTGGTAGTGCCGTCGTCGAAGACGATGCCATCATCGCGCAACATTACGCCGTAACGCGCGCGACCGACCGGCAGCTTGGCAAAGCCGTTAACATAAACGCGGTCTAGGAATTCAGCCGCGTCCGGCCCTTGAACCACGATTTTACCGAGTGTGGAGATATCCATGAGGCCGGCCGCCTCCCGCACATTTCGCATTTCCGCAACATAGGCCTCGTTCACGTCGCGGCCAGAAGCATGATAGAACCAGGGCCGCATCCAGAGGCCGGTCTCAAGCATCTCCGCGTCATTGGAGACATGCCAATCGTGCATTGGTGTGCGGCGAAACGGCTTGTAATGATGGCCGTGACTGAGCCCAGCCAGCGCCCCGACGGCGACCGGCGTAAAGGGAGGCCGGAAAGTCGTAGTGCCCACTTCCGGGATCGCCATGCCGCGTAAGCCGGCCATGGCGGAAAGCGCGTAGAAATTACTTGTCTTGCCTTGGTCGGTGCCCATCCCCAGTGTAGTGTAGCGCTTAAGATGTTCGACGGACTGGTATCCCTCCTGATGCGCCAGCGCGATGTCACTCACGGTTACGTCCATCTGCAGGTCGATGAAGGCCTTGCCTTTGGCAAGGTTCATCTGCCCGCCAGCCCCCTCATCGGCCTGCTTTGAGAACCTATTCTCCGACGGAGGAGACAAAGGGGGTTTTGGCCACAAACCCGGGTTCCTATCATCTCCCACAACACTAAGTCCGGCATTGGTCTTAGGAAGATCACGCTTGACCCGCGCCTGCGATCGTCTCGTTGCATCGCAGAACGTGAACGCCTCGTTCCCTGCACGATGCCCCTCGTCGACGGCAGCTCCTGTGGTGAAGCTTCCAGTTACAGCACCGGCCACGAACTGCCCCGCTCCGAGCTTACCAGGAACGAAGGCGCGAATGTCTTCACGATAAACCGGTTTGGTCCCCAGATGAGAGGTCAGATGCACCGTCGGAGACCAGCCGCCGGAAACGGCCACCAGATCGCATTCGAGCGAAGCCTTACCGCTGGGTTCTACAAGCACGACCGCACGGACACTTTGACCTCCAACAGCCGTCGCGATCGTCGATTTCGCACGTACGGCAATTCCTCCGCGTCGCGCCTGCTCGAGAAGTTGAGGCGTAGGCTGGGTGCGGCTATCAGCTACCGTCACTTGCGCCCCGGCTGCCGCAATATCGAAGGCCGCGCTGTAGGCGCTGTCGTTGTCAGCCGCCACCAGGACCCTCTTACCCGCAAGCACGCCATATCTATTCAGATAGGTGCGCGCTGCCGAGGCGAGCATTGTGCCAGGCCTGTCATTGTTCGCGAAGGTGAGCGGACGTTCGATCGAGCCCGTGCAGTACACAATCGACTTGGCGCGCAACAGCCCCAAGGTCTGGCGCGCACCTTGCCTTGGGTCAGCGGAACTTGAGCCGAGCCGCTCCAAGAGACCGAGCACATTGCCGTCATAGGCCCCGAACGCGCTGGTGCGCGTCATGAGAGAAACATTTGGCATGTCCGCGAGCCGTGCCAACATTCCAGAAAGCCAAGCCCCCGCTTCGCTGTCCGAAGGCTCAGATAGAAGATGGCCCCCTGCCATAAAATCCTGCTCGACGAGCACGACCTTGGCACCCGCCTCCGCTGCAGCTAGCGCGGCCGCCAGTCCAGCCGGTCCAGCCCCGACAACCGCCACGTCTGCGAAGAGATGACGGACTTCATATCTGTCAGGATCGGGCTCTTCCCCTGCGCGGCCGAGCCCTGCCGCCTTCCGGATGAAGTGCTCGTAAAACATCCAGGAACGCCGAGTTGGTCCCATAAAGGTCTTGTAGTAGAAACCTGCCGCTAAGAACGGCGAGAACCAGCTGTTAATGCTTTGAACGTCGAACTTGAGAGATGGCCAGCGATTCTGGCTTTCGGCCACCAAGCCGTCCGCCAGTTCCACCGTAGTTGCCGGCATGTTTGGCTCGCGCCGTCCGCCAGTTCCTAAAGTTACGAGCGCGTTCGGCTCCTCGGGTCCTGCCGAATATATTCCGCGCGGCCGGTGATATTTGAAACTCCGGCCAACGATCGTCACGTCGTTGGCAAGCATCGCCGACGCCAGGGTGTCCCCGCGAAAGCCCGTCATCGCCTTTCCGTCGAAGGTAAATGCGATGGGCTGCGAACGATCGATCCGCCCGAGCTTGTTCAGTCGCCTCATGCCACCGTCCCTCTGCTGAAGTTGACTGAAAGGATCGTGTGATTCACGGTATTGCGTTCAACGATTAGCCACTGCCGACAGCCCATCACATGCTGCCAAAATTCCCGGTGGATGCCTGCCGGGTTCTCCCTCACGAAGACGTAACGGTACCAGCGTTCGAAATCGGGATCATTGTGGGCTGGACGACTAACGGATGCGTCGCCAGCATAGCGAAACTCGTCGTGATCGCGCGGACCGCAGCAGGGGCATTCGATTTGCAGCACTTGGGGTCAGTCCTATTATTGCAGCCAGGCAAACGGGCCAAGGCCGGCTTCGTCGATGGTGCGTCCAGTGCGGAAGCGGTCGAGCCCGTAGGCGGCGATGAGCTGATGAGGTGCGCCTGTGGCGAGGGTGTGGGCGAAGCACCAACCCGAGGCGGGGGTGGCTTTGAAGCCGCCATAGCACCAGCCACCATTAAGGTAGAGCCCATCGATCGGCGTTGGACACATGATCGGGCTTGCGTCGGGCGTCATGTCCATTACCCCACCCCAATGGCGCAGAATCCGTAGGCGCGAGATACAGGGCATCAGGGCAACCGCCGCCTCGGCGACGTCGCGCACGATTCCAAGATTGCCGCGCTGGGCATATGAATTGTAGCCGTCAAGCGCGCCACCAAAGACAAGTCCGCCTTTGTCAGACTGACTGACATAAAAATGGTCTGCACCATAAGCAACGGTCTGATGGACAAGCGGCTTGATCGGCTCGGTCACGAAAGCCTGGAGAATATGGCTCTCGATCGGCAGTTCAAGACCGGCTTTGCGGCCTAGTATCGACGTGTGGCCCGCCACGGCAAGGCCAACCCTCCCCGCGCCGATTTGCCCTTTGGTCGTTTCAACGCCAACGATACGTTCGCCGTGACGAATGAAGCCTGTCACCTCGCAGTTCTGGATGATGTCGACGCCATGGGCATCGGCAGCACGTGCATATCCCCAGGCCACCGCATCGTGACGAGCAGTACCGGCGCGGCTCTGCCAGTGCGCGCCATAAATAGGAAAGCGGGCCGTCTCCGAATAATCGAGATAGGGCACCATTCGTCGGACCTCGTCGCGGTCAAGGGTTTCCGCGTCAATCCCGTTCAGGCGCATAACGTTGGCGCGATGGCTGAAAGAATCAAGTTGATCGGGCGAATGGGCGGCGACCAACTGGCCGCGCTGTGAGAACATCACGTTGTAGTTGAGCGTCCGCGACAGGTCCTCCCACAACTTCAACGAAAATTCGTAGAACTGGGTATTACCGTCGAGCAAATAGTTAGACCGGACGATCGTTGTATTCCGGCCAACGTTGCCGCCGCCAATATAACCCTTCTCTAGAACCGCTATATTGCGAATGCCATGGTTCTCGGCGAGATAGAACGCGGTCGCCAGCCCGTGTCCCCCGCCGCCCACGATGACCACATCATAGTTCGACTTCGGATTGGGCGCGCGCCAGGCGAGAGGCCAGTGCTTTTGGCCCGTGAGGCCGTTGCGCAGAATGGAGAGAACCGAATAGCCGTGCATGCCGGACCCGTTATCTTGACGAGCAGGGCGGAAAATTGCAGAGTTTTCAAGATTGCAGAGATTTCCGCGCCGCGCTTGAATAATGATATGCGCCAGTTGGCGTTGGGTACACCAACATAAAGTCTCGAAAGGTGCCATCGCGTTTCAAGATGGCCGAGACGCGGTCGAAACCAGATCGTTACCTCTATATCCGACCGAAGGGTTAACCTCGCAGACTGGCCTGATTCTTTGACGATCGTGTAGTCAAACCTGCCATGACGGGCCTAAGACACCGCTCCGCCGACTGGTCGAAATATCGGCCGTTTGATTTTCGTCAGATCTCGAAAATCTCTCTCGGCGTTTTCGTCAGAAAAACGGCCCCGGCCTCTTCGACGACAACGGAGTCTGAAAGAAAATGGTCATTCTGCCCATCGGTTACCCAGGTCAACAGATGGAAAGTCATGCATTCGCGGATTTCCATCGAGCTCGTCTCGTGCAGGCTCTGTACGCCAGGGCCGCCAGTCCAGGTGGGTGGGAAAGACAGACCGACCATGTATCCACAGTGTGGAGCTCTGGGGCTGACATTTGCAGGCTCAAGACATGCCTTCCAAGCGGAATAGACATCCCGAGCAATACATCCGGGCTTGAGAGCCGCCAAGGCGGCCAGATGCGCTTGATGGCTGACATCGCTTAATCGCTTTGCTGCTGCAGATGCGGATCCGATGTACCCATATCTGGCCATTGGCGCATGATAGCGATTTACACAGCCCGACAACTCCAGAAGAAGCGGAGCACCATTTTTGAGAGGCTGGTCGGTCCACGAAGTATGTGGCTCTGATATCCTGTCACCCGATCTGAGGAATGGTGGGAAGCCCGGGCATTGTCCTCCCGCTGCGATCATCGCACCATAGATCTTCGCAGCAACAGTGTTTTCGACCACCCCCTCACCGGCTGCACCGAGGCCGGTGGAAACCATGAGATCGGAAATTTGAGCAGCGCGCTTGATCTGCTCTATCTCGAAGGGCGATTTTACTTCTCGCAGGCTCTCGACTATACCCGATGCATCAATGAGATGCGCTTTGGGGAGATACGATTGCAGAGGGGCATCGATCTTAACCGTGGCGGCACTGTTTCGCTGAAGCCCAATGCGCGCTCCTTCCCCGGTTATTGAAACTATTTTAGCCGTTATCAATGCTGCAACGTCATCAGTGTCGGTGTATCCAGCGAATTCAATACCCGTAGTCTGCCGAGAAACCGTGGGCGCCTCGATATAGCGTGCGAATAGAATTGACCCCGCATCGGGCGATACCAGCAGAGCATGAAGGGCAAAATAACCTTCATAGTCAAGACCGGTGATGTAACAGATACTCTCCGGGCTGGTGAATACAGCAACGTCAATGTTGCGGCCCCGACAAGCCTGCTTGACCTCGCTTAGACGGCGTTCATGTTCAAGACTAGCTGACGTGACGGAGTGATTCATCCCGCGTTCCCCGATTTGAGTGGAATTATTCATAGTGTCCCCCTGGGGCGACCGGGTTTTGGTTCGTACAAACACGCTCATAGGCGGATAAAGGACCATCTATTTGCCCCGAATTCCATCACGGCTCACGCCTTTGCGCCAGCCTGGACGATTATGAGGAGGCATCGTGGAATCGGCCAAATGCAGTGTTGATATAGGCCCCATCTAGCATCGAGATCGGGCAGCAGGGCCATCAGTTTTCGGCTGAGCTGCCAAGCTTCGGCGCGGGATGTGGCCGCTTCAAGGCGCTAGCTTGGTCTCGACAAGTTTGATCCAGTAGGATGTCCCGTACAGGATGGCATCGTCGTTAAAGTCATAAGCCGGATGGTGCAAACCGGCACTATCACCGTTTCCACAAAGGATGTAGGCGCCTGGGCGAGCTTCGAGCATATAAGCGAAGTCTTCTGCTCCCATGACTGGTCGGTTTTCCGAAACGTTCGCATCGCCGGCTACCTGCCGAGCGACCCTCCGTGCGAATTCGGTCTGCTCGGCATGATTGAATGTGACCGGGCTTCCGCCCGTGAACGCCAACTCCAGTTTCGCACCGCTCATCTGGGACGCTGCGGCAACAATGTCGGCAAGGCGGGTTTTGATAAGCTGATGCACTTCAGAAGAGAGTGAGCGTATAGAACCCCGCAGGACCGCTGACTGAGGAATGACGCCTGGCATGGTGCCAGCGTGAAATTCGGTGATCGAGACCCCTGCCGCTTCAAGAGGATTAACGTTTCGAGCCACGATTTGCTGCAGCGCTGTAATCAGTTGCGCACCCACCAGGACAGGATCTATACAGTCTTGCGGCATGGACGCGTGTCCCCCGCGACCTTCGATGTTGATCTCCAAGGCGTCGTAAGCCGCCATCATGGGACCTGCCCGAATCCCAAATGTTCCTATCGCCATACCCGGCCAATTGTGCATCCCGAACACCTCGGATATGGAAAAGCGCTCCATGAGCCCATCCTTGACCATGGCAGCCGCGCCTGCTTCCTCTTCTTCAGCAGGTTGGAAAATCAGAACGGCCTTGCCCGCGAAATTTCGCGTTTCAGCGAGGTAGCGGGCCGCACCCAGTAACATCGCTGTGTGCCCGTCATGACCGCAGGCGTGCATCTTTCCCGGAACTGTGGAGGCATATGGGAGGCCGGTCGCTTCCAGAATGGGCAAGGCATCCATATCTGCCCTCAGTCCAATGGGCGACGGAGCGTCCAAACCGCTTGTCAATTGACCTTTGACCACGCCAACAACGCCCGTTCGCCCGATTCCTTCTACAATCTGATCGCAGCCGAACTCACGGAGACGGTCAGCAACAAAAGCCGCGGTCCGCTGAACATCGTAAAGGAGCTCGGGATGTTGATGGAGATCTCGCCGCCATCCAACGATATCCGGATGCAGATCCGCCACGCGATCGACAATGGGCATGTGACACCTCTCATGTCATACGGCCTGTAGGATGGCCAATCGACCCAGAAGGGTCTCCATCCATCCCGCTATTCCTGCTCAAATGAAGCGTCAAATTCTATATATAGATGGGTATGGTCTAGAATTCAGATCGTTCACTGTCGGAAGAGAGTAGGCGTTGGTTTCCTGCCCTCACTTTAGCGAGGATTGTCCGAATAAAGCGCCGTCTTCGGCGACGCCCGGATGACGACAGCGCTGTTCGACCGTCTCACCACCATTATTGCGAGACCATCGAGACGGTAGATTAACCACAGCGCTTCAAGAACCGCGCCTGGTCGCCCATAAAGCTGCCAAGCGCCATCCGCGCTCGCCCGGGGCAGCGCAACCCCGACCAGTTCCGCCCGGGCGAACGCTGATCACCGACGCCGATCAGGGGCCGTTTGATGTTTGATACACAGACGCATGAGGACAGGTCAGAACTGCGACTTTGACCCGCAAGCACCTGTGGCATGAAAAAGCCCGCTTTTCAGCGGGCTTTTTCACCCCCATGATGGCTGATCACCTCACCCAAAAGGCGCCGCCATCTCCATAACCGTCGCCATTTCCCTTTCCTCGAGACGCTCCCGCCTCGCGATGAAATATGCCGCGATGTATACCAGCTTCCCAATGGATTCCCGGTGATCGGCGGGCTGATACGCAATCACGTCGCGCCGCGCCGCGGCCTCGTCCAACGCGATCACGTCGCCAGCCCCAGGCCCCTTCTCAGTCTCTCGCAACGCTTTGGCCGCTCTTTGAGCTGCGACATGTCGTTCGGTTATGTCGGCCAGGGTGCCGAGCCGCGCCTCAGCATTAATCGCCGTGCGATTCTGCCGAGTGAAATGGTTGTCTCCGGGTAGGTCATTTGAAGATTTTCCTAGGCTCAGCATGGCTTCATTCCTCATGCGGGCACCCTCCGCCCCTGCCACCCCGGCCAAACTCGAGTTGATAAAAACGTTGATCAAGGACGAGAGCACGATAGGATACGAAGCCTAGCTGGCTGTTGAAAAAGGGCTCGCGACGGCCCCAGGTTTCGTGATTCACTCTGATCACGAAGAGGTGGGAGTGAATCATGCGGGGCGGAGACGGACAGACGGGCGAGTTGTTCAGCTACGTAGACCTTGAGGTGCGGGTGCGGCGCGATCATCCGTTGCGGACAATTCGGGCGATTGTGAACGAGGCGCTTTCGGCACTGGAGCGGGAGTTCGCGGCGCTGTACTCACGCCGATCGGGCGGCCGTCGATCCCACCGGAGAGGCTGCTGCGGGCGATGCCGTTGCAGGCGTTCTATTCGATCCGCTCGGAACGGCTTTTGATGGAGCGGCTGGAATACGATCTTCTGTTCCGCTGGTTCGTCGGCATCGGCGTCGATGCTGCTTGGGACCATTCGGTATTCTCGAAGAACCGCGACCGGCTGCTGGAGGGCGACATCGCGGCGAAGTTCCTGGCTGCCGTGCTGGCGCAGCCCAAGGTGAAGAAGCTTCTGTCCACGGACCACTTCTCGGTCGACGGCACGCTGATCGAGGCGTGGGCGTCGATGAAGAGCGTCAAGCCGAAGGACGGCTCGGGCGAACCGCCGGCAGATGGCGGCGGACGCAATGGACGCCGGCGGGCGAGGCCAAGGCTCTGCTTTCGCACGATCTTGACGGCCAGCTTCAATTCCATCGCGTCGACCGCCAGATGAATTCGAGCAAGAACAAAGGCGGCGACGAAATGATCACGCCGATCGACATGCGAACCGCGTATGGGATCTGATACATGAGCGACGATCCTTCATCAAAGCCGGTGACGGCGTCGCGCCCGATAGCGATCTACGAACACTATTGCGAGCATGCGGGATGCACGAAGTGGGGCGGCTGGGGCTTTCCGCGCGGGAAACAGACGATTTGGTCTTGCTGGGAACATCGCGAGGACGCGGAGAACTGAGGCCGGCTCAATTTGAGCGATAGGATCAACGGAAGCGTAGCGGTTTTCACCGCTAGGCCAGGCCGCCGACGAATCCGCTCAGCTCGTCGAGCCGCACCATCGAGAGCCGCACTCCGCCGTGACAGCCGCGCGCCCTGCAGACGGTTTCGCGCTCCAGCTCGTCGATGTAGAGAAATTCACGCTCCGGCGACGTGCAGACGATCGCCCGCGTGAGGTAGTGGACGTGGCCGCATTTTTTGCAGCGCGCTTCCAGCTTTTGATTGTCGGCGAGGTCGCCGACGCGAATGTTTCGCTTCCAGCTTTTCACCAGAAATCCTCTGCTGAAGGAATGCGCGTATAGCTGATCTTGCCGCCAACATGGCCGCCCGCCGGCGGCCGCCACTGGCCGAGGCTGACGACCGTGCCGGCATAGCGCGTATTCAGATTGTCGATCGCCTTGCTGGCGTTTTCCCAACGCCGTCGCTGGCAATCGTCATGAGCAGCAAATCGAGCTGGCGTTAATGTGATGGCGACAAGTCGTAGAGCGTGACGCCAATCCGAAAAATCATCAGGCCGCGCGGGTGGTCCTTCCGTACCTGGTCCCACAGTTCTGATCGTCGTTGACGACCGGCAAATGGCGCTTTCCCATCCAAGTCCCGTCTCGGATCGACAGCCAGAGCCACAAGCCCCCAGCATAGAAGTTTTCTCGCCTCAGCCGCCGCGCCGCCTTGATCAGCAGCAGGCGCGAGATTTCGCGCGCGCCCCGGATCGTCCGCGACTCCGGTGGCAACACGCGACGATGTCCGAACATGCCACGGCTCGAGGCGGGTGCTTGGACGTCATAACCGTGCAGCGCACCAAAGGCGCTCTCCGGTAACATTGCCCCAAAGCTTGCGCATATGCTTTGCCTGGACATTGTAAAGCTGTTCCGTCGGTGGATGCCGGCACGATAGAGCCGCTTTGCCATGTTGCCGCCGACACCTGGAATGTCTTCCATTGTGACGGCGAGCATCGCAGCCGGAAGGTCTTCCGGCCGCCAGATCGTTAGCCCGTCACCATATCGGCCGCCATCGCGCTTGCCAACCTTGCAGGCAATTTTCGCGAGCTGCCGGTTGGCCGCAAACCCGATCGTGCACGTGATCCATGGTCCGACATTTTCGGCAATCGTCGCTTTGATCTTCGACGCCTGGGCGAGCGGGTCAGATCGGCCCGCCTCGTCGAGGCGGCACGTCAGCTCATCGATCGACTTCGCCGTGTCGATCGGAATCACCGTTTCAATTTCCGATAAGAGCGCATTATGTGCCCGGCGATACAAATCCGGCTTTTGCGGAACTAGAACGAGCTCCGGGCAAAGCCGCTTCGCCTCGTTGATCGGCATGACATTCTTGACGCCATACGCTTTCGCTTCGCGGCTGCATGCGATCACGGCCGTTCTGTCCGTTCCCTCGAAGGGAATGACACCGACCGGCCGACTGCGCAGACGTTGGTCGCACTGCTGTTCGACAGACGCGAAAAAGCCATCGAAATCCAAATAGAGCCGTTCGATGGTTTCTGGCTTGCGCATGGTTGCTCCTGTCGTAATGAACAAAAGTAGAACACCCGCCGCCGGTTCCCCGTCAAGAGGAATTTGTTCTTATGCGCAATTTGTCTGGCGTGCTCCTGCAGCATCCATGAATCGCAGGCCGTGATCAGTCAGGCCGAGAGACGTGCGGCTCCCCGCCGTCAAAACGGGATGCTGGACCACCGCAAGCTTATGATCGAGCAAAATCCGGACACGGCGCCACGGCAAATCGAGTTCTTCGCCGCACGCGATTAACTCCATGTCAGCCAGGGCATTGCGCCGTTGATCATCCGTCATAGGCGGCGCTGCAGGCCAGTCTATCGATCTCATTTCGTTTTCCAGACCTGATTTTTCCCTTTCCTACCTGAGATATTCCGCGCCGGACAGCAGTAGTGGGGTGAAAATCCGACGCTTGCTGCCCGAAACAAATGCCGCTCTCGACCCCCTCGCCGACCCCCTGAACGGAGGTCAAAGGAAAGTCATGACCCGGAGACCTGGCCATACGCGCGGGAAATGACAGCTTTGCGCCCCGAATTCGGCCGTCGCATCCAGTTCAACAGGCGCTCGAAAACAGACATTGCTAACGTCGCACAAAGGTTCTGAATTGCCGCCTAGCCACCTTCGTCGCGGCACCGTCATGGGCCGAAACCGGATGTCGGGTTCGGTTGAGCGAAAGCGACATAGAGCCCGGCCGGAAACGCCGGAGCCCCTCAAACGCGGCAGCTAACGTACTTTTTGTTCCGACTGGTAGGCTCGCCTCGGGCAACGCAGCGCGCGGGCGGATACGACTTAAGAACTACCCCGGTCGGGCCTGCAATCAAAATGGCTGGCTACCACGCCCGGTTTCGAGAGTTTCTCATCCAGCTGCTTATCCGCGGTCGTAAGCGACGTTGAAGACGGTGGTAGTCTGTCCCGGTCGGTGTGGTATGCTGACTTTCTCACAATGCGGTGCACCTTTTCGATTCATAATGAAAAAGGGTCCGCCTCTTCGCCAGTTGGTCGAGGGCTTTTCATTCGAGTATCTCAATGGGGGATCCACTACGCTGGCCGCGTAATTCGAGGGTCTCGGCATAGTGACAAGCAGCCTTGCGACCGTCCTTCTGAAGCGCCAGAACAGGCACTTCGGTGACGCATCTTGTTTCGTCGGAATAGCGGCAGCGGGTATGGAACGGGCAGCCGCTGGGCGAGTTCGACGGATCGGGAATTTCGCCCATCAGTACGATCCGGTGTTCCTTCACATTGGCATCGGGGTCCGGCACAGGCACGGCGCTGAGCAGCGCTTCTGTGTAGGGATGCATCGGCCGCTCGAAAAGGCGGTCTGTCTCGCCGATCTCGATTACCCGCCCCAGATACATGACGGCGGTGCGATTGCAGATCTGCCGCACAACGCTAAGGTCATGAGCGATGAACAAATAGGTAAAGCCGAATTCCTTCTGAAGGTCGTCGAGCAGGTTGAGAATCTGCGCCTGCACGGATACATCGAGCGCCGATACCGCCTCGTCGCAGATGATGATGCGCGGCTCCAGGGCCAGGGCCCGGGCAATGCCGATGCGCTGGCGCTGGCCGCCGGAAAGGGCATGAGGATAGCGATGCCGATATTCTGCCCGCAGCCCGACCCGCTCCAGCAGCTCGCAGACCCGTGCCTCGAGCGCCGCTCCGGACAGGATCTTGTTGACCAGCAGCGGCTCAGCGATGATATTGCCCACGGAGGCGCGCGGATTGAGTGAAGAATAAGGGTCCTGAAAAATCATCCGAATTTCGCGGCGTGGCGCCTTGAGGTCCTGCGACTTGAGGTGAGCCAGATCGACCACGAATCCGTCGCGCCGGTGGAAATTCACCGCGCCGCCAGTCGGCTCGTAAATGCGGATGATACTCTTGCCCAGAGTCGTCTTGCCAGAGCCGCTTTCGCCCACAATGCCGAGCGTTTCGCCCTCGCGGATGTCGAGATTGATACCATCCACCGCCCGGACGGCGCCGACGGGACGGCGCAGCCACCCCTTGCCAATGCCGAAATGCATCTTGAGGTCTTTGACCTCGATGATCATCCCGCCAACCTGAACCGGATTAGGCGCTTTATCCGCTATCTGCCGCAGACTATCTATTTTGGCCGGCGGCCCAGTCAGCGGCACTCCGGCTCGTTCGGGAGCGTGGAGCCAGCATTTTACATCGGTGCCATTGGCAAGCGATACAGTCGGTGGCTCCTCGACGTCGCACAGGCCTCGGATGCACAATTGGCAACGAGGGTTGAAGCCGCATCCGAGTGGACGGTTGAGCGGATCGGGAACCGTACCCTGAATGGACTCCAGCCGCCCAAGCCCGCCATCCGGCCGTGGCGTGGAGCGCAGCAAGGCCTGAGAATAGGGATGTTGCGGGGAATGGAAGAAATCCCGCACGTTCGCGCGTTCGACCACCGCGCCAAGATACATCACCACTACCTCGTCGGCCATTTCCGCCACCACGCCCAAATCGTGGGTGATGAACATCATGCTCATGCCATAGTCGGCCCGCAGTTTACGCAGGAGATCGAGAATCTGTGCCTGGGTGGTAACGTCGAGGGCCGTAGTCGGCTCGTCGGCAATGAGGAATTGCGGACGGTTAATCAGGGCCATGGCGATCATTGCCCTCTGGCGCATGCCGCCGGAAAGCTGGAATGTATAAGAATCCAGCCGCGTTTCGGCACGTGGAATACCCACCCGTGCTAGCATGTCGGCGGCGCGACGGCGCGCCTCCTTATGGCTGACGTCGTGATGCAGGTGAATCGTCTCGGTAATCTGGTCGCCAATCGTGTGAATCGGCGACAGCGATGTCATCGGCTCCTGGAAGATGAGCGCCATGTCCTGACCACGCAGGCTGCGCATCCTCATGCCATTGGCCTCTTCCCGGGTCAGATCGACAATGCTGCCGTCGCCGGCCCGGAACCGTGCCTCGCCGGCGGTGATCCGGCCATTGTCCGGAAGCAAGCGTAAGAGGGCGCGGGCGGTGATGCTCTTGCCGCAACCGCTCTCGCCAACGATGCAGACGGTCGATCCGCGCCTGAGCTTCAGGCTGAAACCGTCCACGGCACTGACGATGCCGTCCTCGGTCTTGAGGTCGACGGCCAGATCGCGAACGTCGAGGATATAGTCCGGGTCTGCCTTGCCCGCCGCCGGGTGGGCGCTCAGGCTACCTTGAGTATGGATCTGCAGCATCGCGAATACCGTCTCCGAGGAAATTGAAAGCAAGGACTGCGACGATCACAGGAATTGCCGCCAACAGCAGCCAGGGCGTCATGGCGATCGCCTGCACGTTCTGCGATTGCTGCAGCAGCACGCCCCAGCTGATTGCCGGTGGCCGGAGGCCGAGGCCAAGAAAGCTCAGCGCGGTTTCGCTGAGGATCATTGCCGGCACTGCCAGTGTCGTGGCTGAGATAATGTGGCTGAGAAAGGACGGGACCATGTGCTTGAAGATGACGCGAGGCTCCGATGCCCCGTCGAGCCGAGCTGCCGTCACGAAATCCTCCGTGCGCATGGCCAGAAACCGTCCGCGCGTGACGCGGGCGAGGTCAGTCCAGCCGATCAGCGAAATGATGATGGTGACGGCGAAATAGACCTGCGTCGGCTCCCAGTCCGGCGGCACCGAGGCGGCGATGCCCATCCACAGGGGAATGGTCGGAATTGAGTTTAGGATGTCGATGATGCGCTGGATGGTCTCATCGACGAGGCCGCCATAGAGTCCGGATATGGCCCCCAACGTCACGCCCAGAAGTAGGCTGATGGTGACTCCCACCAGGCCGATGGTCATTGAGACGCGGGTGGCGAACACCATGCGGGAGAAGAAATCGCGTCCCTGCACGTCGGTGCCTGCGAGGTTGAGGGCACTGTTGCCGGCCTCATCGGTGGCCGTGATCAGATGAATATTGGTTGGGAAAAGGCCGAAGAGGTGGTACTGAAAGCCTTCCCCGAAAATTCGCACAGGGATACGGTTCTCGGGATCGGGAGTATAGACAAGCTGGAAAGTTTGCGGATCGCGCACGCGCTTCAGGCCCAGCACATGCGGTTCGAATCGGCCTTCGTTGAACAGGGCGATAGGTTGCGGCGGGATCAAGGAACGGGTCGCCGAGCCGGCCTCAGGATCGGCATAGGCGAAGAATCCTGCTCCGACCGAGATCACGTAGAGCAGCAATACAACAACGCCGCCAACTACCGCCAGGCGATGCCTGAGGAAGCGCCGCCACATCAGAGTCCATTGGCCGGCAGAATAAACGGATTCGGCGTGACTCTTGGCTCGGGAAGACACAATATCTGTCATATCGGGCTCCTATGTCATCCTTATCCGGGGATCGGTAATGGCGAGCAGCAGGTCGGAAAGCAGCGTGCCGATCACCGTGAGAACGCCGAGCAGCAGCACCACGGTGCCTGCAACAAACATGTCCTGACTGATCAGTGCCCGGTACAGCACCGGCCCCACCGTCGGCAGGCCCAAAACTAGCGAGACGATGATGGTGCCGGAGACCACATAGGGCAGTGTATGGCCGATCGTGCTGATGAAGGGATTGAGAGCTATCCTGACCGGATATTTCATGATGGCGCGCCACGGGCTCATGCCCTTGGAAAGCGCCGTCACCAGATAGGGCTTCTGCAATTCATCGAGGAGGTTGGCCCGCATGATGCGGATGATTGGGCCGCAGCTTGCCAGAGCCAGGATGCCGGCCGGCAGCGGCAGATGGCACAACATGTCCCACAGCCGCGCCCAGCTCCAGGGCGCATTGGCATATTCGGGCGAGAACAGGCCGCCAACGTTGAGGCCGAAATAGGCAAAGCCGATGTAGCTGATGACCAGAGCACTGAGGAAACTCGGCACTGCCAGCCCGATGAAGCCGATAACCGTGGCGGCATAATCGCCGATGGAATATTTTCGGACCGCTGAATAGATGCCGATCGGCAGCGCCAGCACCCAGGTCAACAGCAGAGCGGCGACGGAGAGGACGGCGGTGAGCAGCAGTCGCTCCCCGATAACCTCCGAGATTGGCTTACGCCATTCCATCGACATGCCGAAGTTGCCGGCGGCGACCTGGGTGATCCAGCGCAGATATTGCGTCCAGACCGGTTCGTCCAACCCGTAAAGGGCACGCAGGGCCGCCTCCTGCTCGGGCGTGATGTTTTGGCCAGCGGAGGCCAGGTCCATCACATAGCTGGTGACGTAATCCCCCGCTGGCAGCTGGATGATGATGAAGCTCAGCAGCGAGATGACGATGCAGGTCAGTATCGCCAACAGGAAGCGCCGGATGAGATATTTGACCATGGTGCTCTTCCCGCTCAGGCGACGCGCTGGTCAGCAGCGCGGATGAACCCCAGGTCGTCGCGGGCGACAGCCCAGCCGTCGAAACCGGCTGCCCTGGTGCCATGCGACGGATTGATGCAGATCACCTCGATCCGGCCGCTCTCGATGGCTGCCCGCACGATATCAGCAACCGGCCAGGAGGCGTCGGCCAGGCTGGAGGCATCGTTGAGGGTGCCATCGCTGCCGGCCCGGCCTCCCTTGAGGTGCAGCATTCCGAGCAGCGGCAGCAGCTTATCGAGCACGTCACGGGATGGCGGAGTACCCATCTGCCACATGTTCTGCACGTCCCAAGTATAGCTTACACGATGGCCAGGCTTCAGGGTTGCAAACAGGTCGCACACGTCCTCGGGAGAGGTAATGATGCAGTCATGGGCTTCGTTTTCCAGGACGACATCAAAGCCCGCAGCATTGATGCGGCCGATGATCTCGTCATAGGCAGCCGCCACCCATGGATATCGGGCGAGCACCCGGTTCATATTGTCCTCTCCGCCCTGCGGAAGGAACGTATCCTTGGCAACGATTGCCCTGATGAGCGCTGGCTTGAGGATTTCAGCGGCGGAAAGAACGCGGTCGAGTATTTCGGAATTGACCTGCCGCCAGCGCTCTCGTCCCAGGGCAAGGTCGTGGTCGCCGAGCGACGTTGACAGGCAATAGGTCTTGAGGCCACGTGCCGCGATTTCATCGGCGAGGCTGCGCACCTGCTCGTGAGACAGCTCTTCCAGGCGCTTGCCGAAGATGCCGTCCTTGAGGTCGCAGATTTCCAGCCCTTCCTGCACATGGCGATCAAGGGCGACAGCCAGGTCGCTGCCGGCCATGGAATTGAGCATGGTCAGACGTACGCGGCTCATGCCCGTCTGCTCATCGGTTCGGCGGAAATCAGCACAGGCTGGCCGGACGCAGCGGATTCGTCGGCGGCGAAGCACAGTGCCAGCGACGCCAGCGCATCCCCGCCGGAAACTGCTACGGGCCGATCGTTGACGATGGCATCCACGAAGGCATCGACGCAGCCCTTGGTGCCATCCTCGATGGTATTGCCCAGGGTCGGCAGATAGCGCCATTCATCTTCGCCATCGTGGGAATAGCGGTCGCCGATCACCATGCCCTTGGTGCCGATGATCCTGATCTGGTCGGGGACTTCTCCGGCCTTGGGCCAGCGCGCCACATAGGTGGCTCCCACCTGGGCGATGCAGCCGTCACTAAAGTCAATGGTGGAGACGACCGTTTTGTGCCGAGGAAAATTGAGATCGCCCAGATGATTGCCACTGGCATAGACGCGGGAGGCCTGCTGCCCGACGATGAAGCGCACCAGGTCCACTTCGTGGATGCCGGTGCCGGTCAGCACCGACCGGTCTGCTTCCCGGCTGGCATACCAGGGAGAGTGGGCGAAATGGTTGCGCTTGTCCCAGATCGAGTCCAGCCGCACGCTAACGATGTCACCGAAGTAGCCTTCGGCGACCAGTTGGCGCAGCATCTGGAAACGAGCCCGGAAACGCGCTTCGTGAGCGACCATCAACTGCTTGCCGCTCGCCTGACCTGTGGCGACGATCGCCTCGGCATCCACGCGGGAATTGGCGATCGGCTTGGTCAATAGCACGTGGTGGCCCGAGGCCATCACCTCTTCGACATGACCACGATGCATATGGTCGGGCGTGACGATGCTGACGACATCGGGACGTTCCTCCTTCAGCATCGTGGCGATGTCTGCATGGAACGCCGCCAGCTCAGGCAGTTCGCGCCTAAGCCTGTCGAGCTGCGCCGGATCTGGATCGCAGACCACGACCCGCTCGACCGCCGGATTTTGCAGGTAGTTTTTGGCATGGAGCCGGCCGAGGCCGAGCCCGATGACAGCGGCGGTGAGGCGCTTCATGGAATGCGATCCTTGTTGACGTTGGGCGCGGGACTATTTGAAAAACACTGACATCAGCCGGGACTGCGCGGACGTCTTTGCATCCGGGCCGTTGTACTGGCGGGCCGGCACGTTACCCATGGCGTTCTTCACGACACGTATCCCGCCATAAGCGGGCGATAGCCCGACCCCGCCAATACAGTAGACATTATCGACGAGAGCCGCCCAGATTTCCTTGCCAAGACGAATGCGGTCCTCATCCGAGGCGACTAGGGCCGCGGTGTACTTTGCAAGGATTTCCTTCATCACCGCATCGGGTTCGACACCCTGCTGCCCCTTGTTGACATACCAGGCGCCCCAGAGGGGACCAATAGGGGATCCTGCCGAGACAGGAATGATGTTCCAGGGAAAAGTGAACAGATGGTCGGAACCATCACCTGTGAAGGCGAAGATCTGCACGTCATTGTTGCGAGTCCTGGTGTTCACCATATTGCGTTCACCTTCGGTGACCCTGGCATTGATGCCGATGACCCGCCATTGGGTGCGAATGGCTTCCGACATCTCTCCGTAAGGCAGCAAGGCGCCGGCATATGATGCGATCTCGAAGGTCAGCCGGCCCTTGCCATCCGTGCGCAGGCGATATCCGGCGCCATCCCTTTTGGTGAGCCCCGCTTCGTCGAGCAGCGCATTTGCCTTCTCGACGTCTTTTGTCGCCCATAGTTTGCCGTATTTGGCGCCAGGATTGTATTTATTCGAGTCGGCGGCAACGATGCTGCGCGGTTGCCCGATGCCCAGAAAGAAGATTTCGTTGAGCTCGTCACGGTCGATGCCCAGCGACAGGGCGCGGCGCACGTTGACGTTCTGGAGCCACCTGGCAATTTCGGGATCGGCTTCGTAGCTCTGGTTGAGGCTGAGCATCAGGTCCGAACCGTGGTCACTGGGATCGAAGTAGACTTTGTAGTTCTGGGCCTGTTGGTTCTGCAGCAGCACCGGCAGCTTTCTGATGTCCACATGGCGTTCCTGCCAGTCATATTCGCCGGCGATCGCCCTCAGGTTCACCAGTTCCAAGTTCTCCGCCAGCCCGAAGGAAATCTTATCGATATAAGGCAACTGGTTGCCCGCGGTATCGACCCAGACGCTGTAGGGATTGCGCTCGAATTCCCACACAGCCTCATTGATTGGCCGGGTGACCTTCCAGGGGGTGACGACGGGAAGGTCGGGATTGAGCGCCCAGTCGGATTTTGCGTTGAAATACAATACCCAATTGTCGTACCCGGCGGCCGCCGCGTCGGCTGCGATCTTGTCGGCGTCGCCGTATTTGGGCAGGAAGACCTTGAGATAATGAGCGGGCGCGAACAGGCCCATGCCATAGTAGCCGGCGCTGGAGCTGCCACCGAGGTCGGTGTATCCGGCTAGAACCTCGACGATGAACGAATAGGGTTCGTCGAAGCTGAGCTTGACGGTGTAGTCGTCGACCTTCTCCACTCGACCGGGCTTGCCGTTGGGCGAAAGAACGTCGGACTCGCTCGGCACGATCTCGCGGTTCTGGTAGATATCCTCGAACCAGAACACGAAATCGTTGGCCGTAAATGGCTCGCCATCGCTCCAGCGCATGCCCTCGCGCAGGAACAGGAGGGTTTCCTTGCCGTCGACGCTGGTTTCCCAGCCACGGGCGATATTGGGCACGACGTTCTGGGCGGTATAGTCGAAGAACAGCACATTGTCCGGGCCACTAGCATTGCGCACGCCATTGGGGATGTCGCCCGGACCGGTGAAGGCACGCCGCCAAGTTCCGCCATAACGGCCGATCTCGTGGACGGGTTTGATGACCAGCGGATGCTTGCCGATGCGCTCGATCACCGGGGGCAAATCGCTGGCACTCACGCGAGCCGCCAAGTCCGGCGCCTCGGAAAATGACGTTGGCCAAGCCGCTTCGTCGGTAATGACCTCGGGGCCTTCGAGTTCGCCGATCAGGCTGCGCCCAATCCCCTCGTTCTGGCCCAAGGCCTGGGCGATATCGAGGCTGAGAAACGCCGCCCCCGCCCCGAGTTGCGCGGTTCCAACCAGAAACCGCCGCCGTGACATCTTGACCTGCATGATGATCTCCCCACCTTTAGACAGCCTGCCGACCAATTCGGCCCTTCGCTGTTTCTGAATTTCCTTCAAACGCGCCGGCTCCTGACGGGCTTTCAAGCCGTCGCGCCCCACTCCAGCGCACCATGTGTCGCGAAATCGCCTTAGCCGCGGTAGCGGCACAGGAAATGCCATTCTTTTCCAGCATCCTGGTGGCACGCTGCGCCGATGTGACGATCGATCGAGACGCGCCCCTCCTGTCCGTTGCCAACTCCCCGGACACGACCACCCTGTGATCGCGCGATGTCTAAACAGCGTTCAGCCGCTCACTCCCGCCTTGAATCTGCATTCATATGCGCAAAGAATATACAATATCCACAGGCGGTCAAGCTTTGGCGTCCGTCTTCACAGCGAATCACGCCTGTGGTAGCTGGAAGCGGCGCAGCCGCCGTCAGAAAATCAGGCTACACCGCCGCCGTCGCCTTCATGGTTGACGGCCTGCCGCTTGCCGGAGGAAAACATGATCAGCGCAAGGAGCGGCTCGGCACCGATCGCCCGCGCCCAATGCTTGATATTGCGCGGTATGCGAATGGTGTCCCCGGCCCTCAGGGTCACCGTCACGTTATCCAGCCGATGCTCGCAGACGCCAGACAGGACATGCAGGAATTCCTCGCAATTGGGGTGGGAGTGCAGCTGATTGCGCTCTCCCGGCTTAATATAGCAGGTACCCAAGGTCATCTCGGCTCCTGCCATGACGCTGTCGGTGACCTTCCAGTTCAGCTCCCCCCAGCCTGTCTCCATCCGCTCGCCTTCACTGGCTCGCGCCACAAAACTCTCGGCGTCCATTCTTCGCCTTCTCCCTCGGGGCCTGTTTGGCGCCGTCAATCTACCCGCGCCACAGTGGAAACCGAACTCGCGGCGCAGTCACGAGAGTGGTCGAGATGCCACTGGACTTGAGCCTGCGTGGCCGCAAGTCCGATGGAAACAGTTCAGCCCCCTTCCTTTTGTAGGCTCACGCTCTCCTCGCCGAAACGCGCCAGCACAGCCTGTTGAACGTCCGAAATATGCGTGTGCATCAGCGCGACAGCGCCGCGCGTATCGCGCCGCCGGAAGGCTGCCAAAATGTCGTCGCGTTCGCGCGCAGCCTGTTCGGCAAAGGCATGACTCTCGTTGGCGATGACACGCCCGATCTGGATCTGCAAAGCCAGGCGGCTAAGTGTTTCGATCAACGCAGCGTTGTCGGAAAGCGCGGCAATCATCTCGTGGAACTCTCGGTCGTATTTGCCATAATCCTGCATGTCCCCACGTCGCAATGCATCGACGGCGCTGCCTAAGATGCGCTCGAAGGCAGCGATGTGGTGGTTGCTCATATGCGGCACGGCTAGTTCCACCGCGAAACATTCGAGGACCTTGCGCAATTCATAGAGCCCGTCGATTTCCTTGCGCGAGAAGCTGCGCACGAAGAAACCGCGATACGGCCTAATCTCGATCAGCCCCTCCTTGCTGAGGGTCCCCAGCGCCTCCCGGAACGGCGTGCGACTAACCTGCAGCTTCTCGGTCAGCGCCTTTTCATCTAGCGGCGCGCCCGATGGCAATTCGCCTGACACGATCATCCGGACGATCTCCTCGTAGATGCGCTCGCGCAGGGTGAGATGGCGTGGTGCGTTCATTTGCAATTCCTAATTTCCTCCACTATATACAATCTGCTAAGGAATATGCAATATGTAACAAGCGGTTTTTCTATGACAACGAGATAATGGCGCGTGTCGAGTGAGAGAGGGAGATATGGCGAAGGTCTATGTGGTGGGAACGATGGACACAAAGGCCCTGGAATTGCGCTATGCCGCCGAACAGGTACGAAACGCTGGAGGAGAACCAGTACTGGTCGATGTCGGTACGCAGGGGGTAGGAGAAGACGCGGGTGTCGCCGCCTCGGTCGTTGCTGCCCATCATCCCGATGGCAAGGAAGCGCTGGAGGGGCTCGTCGATCGAGGCGTGGCAGTTTCCGCCATGGCCAAGGCCCTGACGCGTTTTCTCGCCAGCCGAACCGATATCGGCGCGGTACTGGGCCTAGGCGGCACCGGCAATACGGCCCTCGTCACCGAGGCCATGCGCACCCTGCCGGTCGGTGTGCCCAAGGTGATGGTTTCGACCGTCGCCTCCGGCAATACTGCGCCCTATGTCGGGCCCACCGACCTCACGATGATGTATTCGGTGGTCGATATAGCCGGCCTCAACGCTATATCGCGCAAGGTCATCGGCAATGCCGCCCACGCCGCTGCCGGCATGGCGCTTAATGCCGTGCCGGTCTCGCAGGCTGATAAACCGGGCCTCGGCATGAGCATGTTTGGCGTCACCACCTCCTGCGTGACCATGGTGCGCCAACAGATGGAAAAGACCCATGAGGTCTATATCTTCCACGCCACTGGCATGGGCGGACAATCGATGGAAAAGCTCGCCGATTCAGGCTTGGTCGCAGGCCTCATCGATGTCACCACCACCGAAGTGCCCGACCTGCTGATTGGCGGCGTCTTTCCAGCGACCGAGGATCGCTTTGGGGCAGTCATTCGCACGAAGCTGCCCTATGTCGGCTCTGTCGGCGCCGTGGACATGGTGAATTTCGGCGCGATGGACAGCGTGCCACGGCAATTCTGCAACCGGCGCCTACATGTGCACAATGCCCAAGTGACGCTGATGCGCACGACTCCCGAGGAGAACCGCCGGATCGGCGAATTCATCGTCTCTCGGCTCAATCGCATGCAGGGCCCGGTCCGCTTCCTGCTGCCGTTGCGCGGCGTGTCGGCCATTGATGCCCCCGGCCAGCCCTTCCACGATGCCGAGGCCGATGCCGCGCTGTTCGATACGATGCGATCCGGCTGGCAGGCGGCACCCAACCGCGAGCTCATCGAACTCGACCTCCACCTCAACGAGCCTGCATTCGCCGAGCAACTCATCCTCAATTTCCGCGATATCGCCCAGCTTTAGGACCCGCCATGAGTTCACTTTGCCGCGCCGACATCCTCGCCAGGCTTAGAGCCAAAATCGCTGCCGGCACGCCCATTATCGGCGGGGGCGCCGGCACCGGCATATCGGCCAAGGCCGAGGAGGCTGGGGGCGTCGACCTAATTGTCATTTACAATTCCGGCCGCTACCGCATGGCCGGCCGTGGTTCGCTCGCCGGGCTCATGGCTTATGGCAATGCAAACGACATCGTTGTTGAGATGGCGCGCGAGGTGCTGCCGGTGGTCAAGCACACGCCGGTTCTGGCCGGCGTCAACGGCACGGACCCTTTCATGCTCCCCGACCTGTTCCTAGACCAGTTGAAGGCGATGGGTTTCGCCGGTGTACAGAACTTCCCAACCGTCGGGCTCATCGACGGCACCTTTCGCGCCAACCTCGAAGAGACCGGCATGAGTTATGCGCTGGAGATCGAGATGATCGCCCGCGCAGCAAAAAAGGACATGCTGACGACGCCCTATGTGTTCTCCAGCCAGGATGCGGCGGCGATGGCCAGGGCCGGCGCCAACATCATCGTCTGCCATCTGGGCCTGACCACCGGCGGCTCGATTGGTGCCGAAACCATGTTGACCCTCGACGATTGCATCGCCCATATCGACGAATGGTCAGCCGCTGCTCTGGCGGTGCGTGACGACATCATCGTGCTGTGCCACGGCGGTCCGATCTCCATGCCAGAGGATGCGGCCTACGTCCTGTCCCGGACACGCACCTGCCACGGCTTTTACGGCGCCAGCTCGATGGAACGCCTGCCCACGGAGAAAGCCATTCGGCAGCAGGCTGAGGCGTTTGGCACAATCCGCCGCTAGGCCCTGCTGCAGATGGTGGCCAGGATTAGCATGTCGGGCGCCTTTGATGGTGAGTCGTCGCTTGCCTCAGAAGGCGCAAAATTCAGCCTGGAATACACCCCGTGAGCAGTGATGTTATTGGCAGCGCGACGAAGCCTCTGAATTCGTTCACGCCTGTGGAAGCGGCCGGCTGGGGCCGGGGCTTGAGCACGCTGCTACGCGTTACGCGTATGAATTTGCGGCGCCCGTGGCAGGTCGCCTTCGCCATCGGCTCGACACTCATAGCGGTAATCCTCCAGCTGCTCATTCCCCAGCTTCTTGGCCGGGCCGTCGACCAGAGTCAGACGGCCATCGGGGGCAGTGTCAGCGGGGCCGCGGGGGAACAAGCGCTCTGGATTTCGGCTCTCCTCCTGCTCGCCGTCAGCGCGCTGCGCGGCCCTTTTCACGATGGCGCAGAACTATTTTGCCGAAGCGGTCGGGCATCACGTCGCGTACGAACTGCGGCTCGCTTGTTACGAGAAGATCCAGCGTCTCAGTTTTTCCTTTCACGACGGGGTGCGTTCAGGCGATCTGATCACCATCGGCATGCTCGATCTCGAGGGCGTGCGGATGTATTTTTCCACCGCCCTGGTTCGCGCGCTCCTGCTCACCATGCTGATCGGAATCGGCGCCTACATGATGATCTCCACCGACCCGGTGCTCGGCCTCGTAGCGCTGAGCTTCGTGCCTTTCGTCGCCTGGCGCTCGTCGATCACATAGCTTAGGCTGCGCGCCACCTGGCTCGACCTGCAGGAGAGGCTTTCGGTCCTAAGCCGCGTGATCGAGGAAAATCTCGCAGGCATCCGCGTCGTCCGCGCTTTTGCGGCGCAGGCTTATGAAATGCTGAAGTTTGACCGCGCCTCGAAGAGCGCGCTCGGCCTCGCCCACGACCGCGTCGACATGTACGTGCATCGTCTGGCTGCCGCGTGCCCGCGACGCCTTCATGGCAGCACACGAGACCAATTCCGTCGTCAACGGCGCCCTGGCCGAAGCCATTCACGGCGTGCGCACCGTCCAGTCCATGGACCGCCAGCAGGTGAATTTCATTCTTTTTGACGACAAGGCCCATGCCAACCTCAGGACCCACCTGATCGCTGCCAAATATGCACTGGTCATGGTGCCTATCGTCGATGGCCTCACCGGACTCGCCATGGCCGCCGTTATTGTGGTCGGCGGCTCGATGGTCATGAATGGCCGCATAGATGTGGGGGTTTTGGTAGCCTACCTGTTTTACATCCAGCGCTTCTTTGACCCGATCCGCTCACTCACCCTGCAATATTCGGTCATGCAGCGCGCCATGGCCTCAGGCAAGCGCCTGACCGATGTGCTCGACGTCAAGATCGATGTTCAGGACAAACCCAATGCCGAGGTGCTTTCGCCCGAAATGGACGGCTCGGTCGAGTTCAGGGACGTCACCTTCGGCTACAATCCGAACCGTTCGGTGCTGAAAAATGTCTCCTTCCGGGTCAATCCCGGCGAGACGGTCGCACTGGTCGGGCCGAGCGGTTCTGGCAAATCGAGCGCGATGGCCCTGGTCCACCGCTTCTATGATGTTCAGCAGGGCCAAGTGCTGGTCGGCGGACATGATGTGCGCGATCTCACCCAGGAATCGCTCGGCCGCCAGGTCGCCATGGTGCTGCAGGAGCCGTTCCTGTTCACCGGGACGGTCTTCGAGAACATTCGATACCACAAGACGGAAGCCACGCGCGACAAGGTGATCGAGGCCGCCAAGGCGGTCGGCGCCCACGACTTCATAATGAGCCTCGCCGACGGGTATGAGACCCAACTTGGCGAACGCGGCGACAACCTATCTCTCGGCCAGCGCCAGCTTATCAGTTTCGCCCGCGCCCTCGTCGCCGACGCCAAGATCCTCGTGCTCGACGAAGCTACCGCCAACATCGACAGCTACACGGAAATGCAGATTCAGAAGGCTCTGATAAAGCTGCTTGAAGGCCGCACTGGCCTCGTGATCGCCCACCGTCTTGCCACGACCCGGGGTGCCGACCGCATCATCGTGCTTCAGAATGGCCAAGTCATTGCGACTGGCAACCACGACCAGCTAATAGCCCTGGGGGGCCTCTATTCCAAGCTCTACAACCTCAACTACGCCTCGTTCGACGATATCCCCGAGGAGGAACTCGATGCCTCCGCACAAGCCGGCTCCCAGACTTGACGTGTGGTCGGCATATCTATGGGTGCTGTCCGTGATGACGCGTTTTAGGCGGGCTGACAGACGCTGAGGCCGTCGTCGACGACGAGGCAGGCAGAACTCGTCGGATATCATCAACACGGCCGCGAGCGCGCTTCCCTCCGGCGATGCAATGCGGCCGCTGTAGGGCACCGAGTTAATTGCCATTGCGGCGCGATTAGCATTACCTCATGGCCTTGCGTCAGCAAGAGGCGCGTCATCGGAGTCGTTGGCGCTGGTTCACACTGCTACGCAATATGCTGCCGACATTGAGACATTGATTTACCTGCTGGTGGAACTGGCTGCCGTTCCCGATATTGACGTTCGACCGCCGCCCGCAGTGACCAAGCTGCTCCGCGCGTGCAATCAGCCAAATTTGCGACGGACCCGCGCACGTGGCGTCGTCAAGGACTGGCCAAAATCGACTTTGCACGGGAGGAGCCAGTCGCGGCTTGCTGTGGCATTATTCTCTATCTTCTGAAAAATGGTGTCCATAATTGTCACAGCTGCGTTGTCGATCGGCAGTTGCACAACGCCTATGGCGGGCTCCATAGCACGCATCCAGGCCGCCGGTTTGAAGGAGAAGAGCGACAGATCATCGGGAACGTGCCATTCGAGACGGCGCGCGACATTCAGGCATAACGTGATCGCCAGCTCGCAAAACGACAGTACAAGGGTTGGTCGCTCGGCCGATCCAAAAATCTCTGCCAGCGCTTCCGCGAGCTTTTCACGCCGGAAGGGCGACGGAAGCACCTGAATATCAGCGCCAGGCACAGCGGCTTTCAGCTGCTCGACCAAGTAGGATGCGAGGCGCATTTGGCTTTGGCTCTTCTGATCCTGCACGGGCACAAGGATCCGTTTGTGACCAAGCCTGGCAGTCTGGGCTACGATGTCACGAATGGCCGCATGATAGTCGAAGGCAATCGTTTCCGTGCCATTTCCGCCCGTGACGTTGTCTATGAAGACAGCGGCCATCTCGCTTTCGTTGAGCGCGCGAGCGCTGGGCCCGTTCTCGTTTTTGACAGGCACGAGAATAACCCCGCTCACGCGCCAGTCTTCCATACGGCCGACTAGCTCCAGTTCGCGCTTCTCCGAATTCCTACTGGAGGTTGCGGCAAGTGCGTATCCGCGCCTCTCCGCCTCCCGCTCGAGCGCGCCAATCAGGGACGCGTAGTAGGGATCGTCATAAGAGGGGACGATGATACCGATCAGATTCCGGCGGCCACGGCGCAGGTCGGCGGCGAGCGGATTAATGCGATAGCCGAGCGCTTCGATTGCATTCTGGACACTTTTCACGTTCTCTGGGCGCACGGTTTTGTCGCCATGCATCACCTTGGAAACCGTTGCGATCGAGACGCCAGCATAGGCCGCAACGTTGTGGATGGATGGCCGGACGCCAGATGAATTCTTTGCAGCGGGCATCGAGGCCCTCCTCCCGTTGGACAGAATGACCTTATGCAAAAAAAATTCCCGAAAGCCATAATTAAACCTTTTATTTCTGAAATAAACGTTTAACCGTCTTCCTTGGTGATATGCATGTCGAGAGAGGACGATATGAAGGAGACGGCGCTAAGGCTTCGAGTGGCATTGGTTGGCGTTGGCTTTGGAGCAGAGTTCGCGCCGGTTTACCGCGACCATCCCGATGTGGAATGGGTGGGTATCTGCGACTCGAATGCCGAAAAGCTCACAGCCGCCTGCTCACGATTCGGAATCGAAAGACGCTATGCGAGCCTGGAAGAGATTCTGGCTGATGACGAGGTCGATGCCGTTCATCTGGTGACGCCGATCCCGCTGCACGCTCAGCAGACCGTTGCGGTCCTCAATGCCGGTAAGCATTGTGCATGTACCGTCCCGATGGCGACGAGCTTCGAGGACATCGAGGCGATAATCCGCGCCCAGCGGGAGTCCGGCAAGAATTACATGATGATGGAAACCGCCGTTTTCACGCGCGAGTTCCTGATGGTCCAAGACCGCTTCGACAAGGGTGAGTTTGGCGAGATTTCCTTCGCGCGCGGCGGTCATATGCAGGATATGGAAGGATGGCCGGACTATTGGTATGGCCTTCCGCCGCACCACTACATGACGCACGCGATCTCGCCGGTGCTGCGACTTCTCAACAGGCGCGTTAGGAAGGTTCACTGCTTCGGTTCCGGCCGTCTGCCGGAAGAGCGGCGGCAGAGATATGGCAATCCGTTTCCGGTCGAGACGGCGATTTTCCGTTTGGAAGACAGCGACGTCGCCGTCGAAGTGACGCGCTCGCTCTTCCAGACCGTGCGGCCCTATTCGGAATCGTTTGCGATTTACGGCGAAAAGCTCGGCTTCGAATGGCAGCAGATCGAAGAGGAAGATCCCTTGATCTTTTCGATCCCGCAGCCGGGCTCGGGCAGAGGCCGCAAAATCCTTCACCAGGCGGTGGAGGCGCCCGATCGGCAAGACTTGCTTCCGGAAGAAATTTCGCAGTTTACCCGCAAGGCCGTGTTTTCGGACGGCAAACACCTTTCGTTCGTCCAAGGCGGCGGTCACAGCGGCTCGCATCCCCATCTGGTGCACGAATTCGTGCGCAGCATGGTCGAGAATAGGCCTTCGTCGATCGACGCCCTGACCGCCGCGGCTTGGACGGCGCCGGGGATCGCCGCGCACATGTCAGCCATGAAGGACGGTGAGACCGTTTTCGTACCGGAGTTTAGCGACGTCGCCTGAGAAGGACTGAGGAGAGATCCGTCGATTGACGGGAGGATGCCGCGAGGTGCGGTGAAATGATTGTCGTTCCAAATAACGGGAGGAAAGCATGCGTTCCATGAATCGAAGAAACTTCTTGAAGACGTCAGCCGTGGCGGGTGTCGCGATCGGACTTTCATCGCCCTATGTGCGCGCGCAGTCCGCAACGACGATCAACATGATGGGCTGGAGCAGCCCGAAGTTGAAAGAGATTTTCAAGCGCGCCGGCAAAGAGGCAGGCGTCGCCATCAACTACGATGTCATGCCCACCAAGTGGAATGACGTGATGCAGAAAATCACTCTTTGGGGACAGACCGGGTATTCCGGTATCGACTTGATGATGGCTGATGACCTAATCAGCGGTCTCTGGGGAATGAACGGCTGGGCCGAAGATCTCAGCGGAACGGATGCCTGGACGAAGAACAGCGGCGACACCGTCGATAATGTGACTGTACTCAACAATGCCGTCGGCGGCGTATACCGTAGTTTTTTCATGGTGGGCCTCGAGCCATTCTTCTTCAACAAGTCGATGGTAGCCAAGGCGCCCACGACCTGGGAGGAAATGGTGGCGGCTGCCAAGAGCGCCACGAAGGACCGGGTGTGCGGCTGGCGGCCGCTGGGCGGTGAGGGGCACGCATTCAACACCGTACTCTTGACGCTCAACCAGGCGGGTGCCGATTTAGCAACGCTAGGCGATCCGGCGACGTTGTCGGCGCTTCAATTCATGTATGACTGGGTCCACACGGACAAGATCACCCCCCCATCGACGGTCAGCGAGGATTCATCCGCAGTCGACGCGCTTGCCGCTGCTGGCAAGGCGGCGATGTGGTGGTCCTATGAAGATAGCTACAACACCATCGTGGGCCTGGACAACACTGTGGTCACCAAGGATAATCTGGGCGTCGCACGCTGGCCGAAAGGGCCATCGTCAGATGTCGGCCTGGTACACGGTTGGGGCTTCCTGCTATCGAAGTTCTCCCAGAAGAAGGACGCAGCCAAAGAGCTTCTTACCTGGCTGTCGAGCAAGGACATCATCCGTGAAATCGCCATCGCAACGAGCGTGGCTCCGCCCTACAAATCGCTGTTCGACGATCCGCAGCTGGTAAAGACACTGCCAATTCTCACGGCCGGCCCGGGATGGGCTGACATGATTCGCGGAGCGAAGTTCCGCGAGCCAATCGTCAGCAACCCGGCGGTCACGCAGCTGTGGTCGATGTTCGATCATCTGGGCAGCTACGTCCTCTCGGGTGAGAAGTCTCCAGAGGATGCACAGGCGTGGGCCGTCGAGGAATACAAGAGTATTCGCGGCTAGACAGCCCGCCGCTGGCGTCCCGGAGCTCCCGGCGCCCCGGCGTCGGGAGTTTCGTCGCCACCCATTTCGGGGATAACATGAGAACGACATCAACGATATCGGCGCCCAGTTTGCCAGTTGCGCCCAAATACCGTCCGGCTTCCAACATCGCGCTGATCGCATATTGCATCGTGCTGCCGGCAATTCTGCTGCGGCTCGCGTTTACTTTGTTGCCTTTGGTGCAAACCCTCTACCTGAGCCTTACCAACAGTTCGATGATGGGGCGTCCTCGATTCATCGGCCTGCAGAATTATGTGGCTCTGTTTCAAGACCAGACCCTGCTATCATCCCTGACGTTCACCATCTTTTACACAATTGTCAGCATCACCCTCGAGACAATCCTGGGCCTGCTTATCGCGATCCTCCTCATGCAGAACCTGCGGGGCCGCTGGATCAGCAACTTCCTTATGCTCTTGCCTTGGGTGATGGCGCCCCTACTCGCGGCAACTGTCTGGAAGATTATGTATTACGAAGATGGTGGCATCCTCAACGAGGTGCTCCGCGATCTGGGCATCATCCACGAGCCCGTCCGCTGGCTGAGTGACGCAACGACGGCGAAATTCTCCGTCATTGTTGTCACCGTATGGAAGAACCTGTCCTGGTGCATTCTGATCTTCATGGCCGGCCTCGGCGCCCTGCCTCGGGATGTTTATGAGGCGGCCGAGCTCGACGGCGCGAACGCGATCCAGAAGTTCTTTACCATCACCCTGCCGCTTCTGAAGCCTACTACATACCTGGTCCTGATGTTCCGTGGCATGGGCGAGATCCAGACTTTCGAGCAGATCAGCGGCGTGACGCGGGGCGGCCCCGGAACGGCCACGCAGACGCTTGCTCTCTATGCCTACCAGCGCTTCTTCCAGGAGCTACGCTACGGTTACGGCTCGGCGATCAACGTTCTGCTGCTCCTCCTGACGGTAGCCATCGGCGGCTTCTTCGCCTGGCGTCTCTACCGCGCAAGCCGTTGAGGAACATTATGATCAAGACAATTCAAACAAATCGCGTGGCGAGCCGAACGATCCTTTACATTCTGCTTGTGATCGTCCTGCTGTTCATAACTTTTCCCATCTACTACATGGTCATCACATCGTTGAAGACCCAATCTGAGGCTTATCGGCTACCACCGACCCTCTGGCCGCATAACCTAACCATTGAGAGCTACCCGTTCGTAATTGAGGCGTGGAGTTACTGGCGAACCTTGGCAAATACCGTTCTTGTCGCCGGCACGGCCGCGCTTGCTGCAACGATCCTTGGCGGCATCTCCGCTTACGGCTTCAGCCGAATGGAGTTCCCCGGCAAAGCGATTCTATACGGAATGCTGGTTGCGACGATCGCGATCCCAGGCATGGTCACGCTCGGCCCGATTTTTCTTGCCTACAAGGATCTGCGACTCCTTGACACCCATATTGGGCTGATCCTTGTGTTCGCAGCTGAATTCGTCCCGGTTGCATTCCTTACCCTGTTTTCTTACTTCAAGGCCATTCCGAAAGAGCTCGACGAGGCGGCCGCGGTAGACGGGTCACGCCTGCTCGACACGTTTTTCCGGATCATCTTTCCGATCGCACTGCCCGGATTTGCGGTGACCTTCCTTCTACTCTTCATTGCCGGCTGGAACGATTTCCTATTCGCGTTCACACTCACAATAACGCCCGACACCCGGCTTCTCACGGTACGTCTGTTCGAGATCCCTGTACGTGAGGGGGTCAACAGGACCCCCTACGATCTCATCGCGGCCGGCGGTGTCCTGATATTATTGCCGCTGGTTCCGATTCTTGTGCGTGTCCAGCGTCAGCTGGTGGAGGGCATCCTCGCCGGAGCAGTAAAACAATGATGAGCAGAGACAGCGATCCGCAGTCGCATGTTCCTGCCCGCCTTGGAGAAGTAAATGGCTAGCGTTTCTATCAACTACGTCCAAAAACATTACGGCACCTATCATGCGCTCAAGGGCGTCTCCACTCAGATGGCCGATGGTGAGTTTGTTGTCCTGGTGGGCCCTTCGGGCTGCGGGAAGTCCACGCTTCTACGCATGATAGCCGGCCTGGAAGGCATTTCCGAAGGATCCATCGAGATCGGCTCCAGAGTCGTCAACGATCTCAGGCCCAGGGATCGCGACGTAGCGCTCGTGTTTCAGAATTACGCCCTCTATCCGCATATGACGGTGGAGCAGAACATGAGCTATGCGCTTAGACTCATGAAAACGCCGAAAAAAGTCATCGAGGAGAAGGTCGCCAATGCGGCCAGGATCCTAAACATTACCGATCTCCTCAAACGCTATCCCAGGCAGCTTTCTGGCGGTCAACGCCAGCGCGTCGCCATGGGCCGAGCGATCGTGCGCGACCCACAGGTGTTTCTCTTCGATGAGCCGCTAAGCAACCTTGATACGCAGCTCAGGGTGCAGATGCGCACGGAAATCAAGCAGCTGCACCAGCGGCTCAAAACGACTATCGTCTACGTCACGCACGATCAGATCGAGGCCATGACCATGGCTGACAGGATTGTCGTCATGCGAGACGGCGTCATCGAACAGGTCGGGTCGCCGCTTGATCTTTACGATCGCCCGCGAAACGTGTTTGTGGCCGGCTTCATCGGCTCGCCATCGATGAACTTCATACCCGGGAAGGTGCAGGACGGGCGGTTTGTCGCGAATGGCGCCACGCATCTGCCGCTCCCTGCCGGCGCGGACGGCGACGCCGCGACATACGGAATTCGTCCGGAGCATCTCAAGCTTGACGACGCGGGCTTTCCAGCGGAAGTCGTCGTCATCGAGCCCATGGGATCGTCGACGCAGATCATTGCGAAAGTCGCCGACACCCTGATAACGGCGATTTCGTCTGAACGTCTGGCGCTGCAGCCGGGATCGACCGTGCGCCTTAAGCCGTACGTGCCGGCCGTCAATCTGTTCGACCGCAGCGGATTGCGGATCAGCGAATAAACTCGATGTACCTTCCTCGGAGTCGTGCCGAAGTGATCGGGATAGGCTCACTTCAAGCCCTACGGGACCGCTCCGATTACACGGAGGTTGCTACCGTTATTCATGGCGTGGGCATAGGAATCGACTCAAAGGTCACTGCGATTGTCGATTGCATGCACGCGATGCCTGTGTGTTATAAAGCCAAGGCAAACGCCAAAGCGATGCAGGCGCCGATTAGATAGCTAGTCTTGTCCTTGAGCGCAAAGACTACCGGATCGTCAGGCATGTCCATGCGATGACTCAGGATCCAGATCCTTTGCAGCCATATGAACACGCCGGCCGGCGCGACAAAGAGCCATACGGAATTGTGATATGCTTCGGTCACTCTGGGGTCGAGCACAACGAAAATCAGCATGATGACGATCGAAGCCGACGCGGAAGCAAGGCCATAACCCAAGGTGAGAGGCCAATCGTCGGGCAAATATCCCCGCCCCTTGATAACGTCCTTTCCTTCGGAGTGCGCATGCATCACCTCCACATGACGCTTCGCCAGCGACAGCGAAAAGAAGAGCATGGATGAGAACGAAAAAAGCCACGGCGAGAATTCGAAATCGTTCAGCACCTGCCCCATGACGATCCTCAATGTGAACAGACTTCCAATCACCGTCACATCAAGCAGGGCGTAACGCTTGAAGCAGAATGAATATGCTAATGTCAGCGCCAGATAGCTTGAAACAGCCAGCGCGAATCGAGGGTGCAAAAGCCAGGCCATTCCAAGCCCTGTAGCGAGCAGGAATATGCTCGCCAAAAAGCCGTTGATGATGCTAATTCTGCCGGCGGCAAGCGCCCTGAAGCGCTTGGTCGCATGCGCCCGGTCCGCCTCCAAATCGGCCAGATCGTTGATGACGTACGTTGAAGAAGCAACGAGACCGACAGCAAGGAAGGCGATCGCCGTCTTCATGACGACACGAAAGTCGCCCACTGTATGGGCAAGAAACAGCGGAACGAAGATCAGCACATTCTTCGACCACTGGTGTATCCTGAGTTCAGACAGCCAGTCCTTCACCGACTCGTCTTTTTCTGGGATGATTGTCCTAACCTCGACGCCAGCGTTGCGGAGTTGACTTGCGTACCTTACTGCGGTGCCAACAAGAACGGCTCCGGCGGCCGCCTCCCAAATAGGGAGATCCGCAGCACTGTCGCCCGCATAGATGAACCCATTGGGAAAGCTTTCCTGAAGCCATTTCAGCTTGTTGTGGCTCTTGAGATTTAAGGAGCCATCGCTGCCCTTCGCTCCATCGAACCCGCCAAGATGAGAAATAACGTTGTCAGCTATGCTCTGGTCAGCTGCCGTGACGAGATGAATTTCACGGCCGTCAGCGTGCGCACCACGTATCAGATCCAACACCTCTTCACGATATGGAAGCGCCCGCGCTTCAATCGGACGAATGTTTGCCAACGTCTGTTTCAGAGCCGCGCGGTTAAACCATCCTGGAACGGAGCGAAACAGGCGCTGCGGCGAATGAAACAAGGCTTGACAGAAGTTCTCATGGAAGCTATCCGACTTTATCAGAGTGCCATCCAAGTCACAAACTAAAGGTATCTGACGGTCAAAGCAGCAGAGATTAATTATCATCGTCTTACACCTTGAAGCTCTAATCAGAGTCATCGCTGCAACCTCATCAAAGAGGAAAACAGAACTATCTGGACCGGATTCGAACGGGAAGGATCGGCATTTCTATTCTGCTTGGCGGCGGCACCGCCGAATGTCGCCGCATGAATGTCGCTTCCTCGAGAGCGTCCACGCAGCGATGTGGCCTAAGGCGTCGCTGCCGCACCAATTTCTTCATGCCCCAGGTCGACACGGCGGGGGGAACGTGGAGAGTGGTGAACCTCCGGATACGCCCTCAACTCCGGAGATGTGAACTCGCGCCGACCTGACATGTTGTCTCTTCCTTCGTTTTGCGCCCAAGCTGAATCTTTTCGAAAAGTCCGGCTGCATTGCAGCAAAGGAGCATCAAAAGTCGTGCCAACTGTGCAGAAAGAGGCCAGGAAGAGTTTTCTCGCATATTATTCAATTACGTGCATGAAATTGGGACAGAACTCCTGCCCTATGTCGCGCACTCGACAAAATCGACATCAGGACGGCGGGCCAGGGTGCGCTGCCAGGATCGGCTGCGCCCCATCTGCTGGTGGCGTCAGTATCCGTTCCATGATTTCAGCAGGTTGTGGTTCCGTCGGATTTGCGAAAATTCGCTGGAGAGCACGATGCCTTGGACTTGTGTGAATGCCAGCCGCTTTGCAAGGAAAATTTGAACTTTTGAGCGTGTGATCGAGTGCGGACTTGTGTCAGACCTTCGTTTGCGGCCTTCCACATGCCGCGGGCCGGTATGGTGATGCGTGGATCAGATCCAAATCTGAAAGTGCGAGCTCATGAGGCTCTATGTCCAGGACTGGTTTTCCTGACCCCGATCTGATCGATCATTTGCCCATGCGGTTCTTGCCTTCCTCATTCCCCGACGTGCCGGCTCAGGTGCGTTGCTGATCCCTCGACCCGGCGACGGGACTTCGCTTCGGGAAGGCCTGGTGTCGTGACCTGTCCCGAAAACCGTGGTTCTCCCTTCCTTAAGCGGCTGCCGTCGTCTTCTTGGCCGCGACGTTGAAGACAGTTCCGTCGGCGAGCATGCGGTGCGAGGATCCCGCAAGCTTGCGCGCCAGCGCCACCTTGGCCCTCTTGATCCCGGCCCGCCGGCCGATCCGCATCGCCCAGCTTTTGAGCTCCGTGCAGCCCTTGAGCGGCTAGCATGATGTGGGCGGCCTCATAGAGCGCCGTGCGCACCGCGGCATCGCCGATCTTGCTGACGCGGCCGCTATAATCGGTCTCGCCGGATTGATACTTCTTCGGGGTCAGGCCGAAATGCGCACCCGCCTGCTTCGACGAGCAAAATCGCCCTGGATCGTCGATCGCAGAAGCATAGGTGAGCGCGACGATCGGACCGACCCGACGTCGACATCAACCGCCTGGCCCTGGCGTCCCGGCGCACCAGCGCGCGAACCTGCTTCTCGAAAGCTTGGAACTCGCGCAATAGCACGGCATGCACAGAAAGCAGCGCCGCGGCCACCATCTTCAGGTTCGGATGGCCAGCTACCAGTTCGTGGATGCGCCCGGCAAAGCCGCGCGGTGTGGTCTTGCCGACCTTCAGCCCGAAGCCGCGCAAGATGCCGCGCACACTGTTCTCGATATCCCTCAGCTTCGATTGAATGAGCTTGCGCGCCGTCAGCACCGCCCGCACCTCTTGCGCGGCCAGCGACTTGCAATGCACCGGTCGGAACCAGCCAAGCCGCATCAGCTGCGCGATCCCACGCGCGTCATTACGGTCCGACTTCACCGGCATCGCCTTGAAGGCGTCGCGCACATGCCGCGTCTCCAGCAGCTCCACCGCCAGTCCCGCTTGCCGCATTTGCCGGATAGAGCCATTGCGACAGCGGCCCGGCTTCCAGGCCGATCCGAACCAGAGGAAGGCCGAGCGAAGCAAACCATGCAATCAACGCCTCCGGCTCGCTTGCCACCTTGCTCTCGCGAATGATCTTGCCGCTTGCATCGACAACGCACACGCTCGAGTATTCCAATGACAGTTGAGTAGGTAAGCGCCGCGCCGCCTTGCAGCGACCGGTTTCTCACCGCCTCTCCCCGAACCGGGCATGCGTCTTTCGTTACGCACCCGGCTCTCCAGAAGACATGGTAAAGTCAGGCATATCCATCCTTGCGAGACGGAAGCGGCATACGGGGGTCCAAGGCGAGCATGTGTTGCTCGACCAATCCCTCGCGCCAGAGCCGTCTCGTCGGCCGGCGACTGCTGGGCTGATAGGCCGCCCAGATGTCACGCGACCGCGCTTTGGGGCGCTTCTTCCGCAACCAGCGCTCTACCCTCATGCCAGTGTACCAGTCGAGACTGGTGAACACCCGGCCGGCGTAGGCACAGTGACGGTAATAGTTCGCCCACCCGCGCAGGATGGGATTGAGCTCCTGAAGCTTGGAAGCCAGACTGCACCGGGCGGAACTCGTACCCGTACGTGCCTTGACCTTCCAACGCAGATCGGCGGCCTTTGTCTTGGGAATCTCGACGCGTGGGCCGTAGCCGTAGCGTCTATCCCAGTGCATGACAAAGCAGAATCCGAGGAACTCGAACCCGCTTGTCATGGCCGTGACCTTCGTCTTTTCCGGCGACAACTCAAGGCCTGTGGTCCGGCGCAAGTAGTCCGCCAGCGCGGTCTTCTCCGCGAGGGCATCTCCTGCGTACCGGACACCAGCACCACAAAATCGTCGGCGTAGCGCACAGGCAGGAACACACAGCGACCAGCCATGCGATCCCAGTAGCGCGCTCTGCCTGCCGCGGTCCTCCCGTCACATTGACGGTCGGCATGAGCCTTGGTGCGCTGATACACCCACCGTTCGTACCGCTCTTCGATCGCGCTGAGCGCGATGTTGGCAAGCAGTGGTGAGATAATCCCGCCCTGAGGGGTTCCGGCCTCTGTACGAAGGAGCTGATCCTCGGAGAGAACACCGGCTTTCAGGAATTGCCCGATCAGCTTCATCACCCTCCGGTCAGCGACGCGCTTGCGTAGCATTTCCAATAGAGGATGATGGCTGATGTTGTCGAAGCAGCCCTTGATGTCGCCCTTGATGACCCATGGATACGGCATCCGACTCCGCCGAGTGTCCCTGTCGCGTTTATGCGGGAGGGCAGCCCGTCGGATATACTCCAAGGCGCCGTGCGTGCTCCGCCCGGGCCTGAACCCATAGGAGACATGCCAGAACCGCGCCTCGAAGATTGGCTCCAGAAGTGTCTTGACCGCGCTTTGGACGACGCGATCCTTGACCGTGGGAATGCCCAGGGGTCGGAATTGCCCTGGTTTGCCGGCCTCGGGGATGAGCTTGCGCCGCGCGGGACTTGGTCGGTATGCGCCAGAGCGCAACTCGGCCTGAAGCCCTTCGAGGAAGCGTTGCTCACCGATCCCATTCCGGATGCGGCCCACGGTCATCCCGTCGATCCCAGCCGTGCGTCGGCCTCGATTGGAGGCTACGCGCTGCCAGGCGTGACGCAGCACGCGCAGGTCGGTGACCCAACCCCACATGTCCCGCCACGCGTCTTCGGAATTTGCCTTACTCCACTGATAGAGTTTGCGCTGAACGCCGAGTACCCAGGCCTCGTCGGTCTGGTGATCCATGTCCACAGATCACTCCTCCGTCATGCAAGTCTACCGTCTTCCTGCTTCCCTTCGCCCTGTGCACGGCTTTCCCGCCCTCCGACTACTACGGAAGCTCCGCCCTCGGTGTCGTCCATCTCCGGCCGTCGCGGCGAGCCCAGTTCCGTACCGGGCAGACGATCCGAGTTCCCGTGTTCCGATTTCCAACCTTCATGCCCATAGGCGGTGAGCTTTACCCCAGGCGATACAGGAGACAGGGCCGTGAGAGCCTCCCCCGTCTCGGGTGCGTTCCGCGCACCCAGCAGTGGAGATCGATGAGCCCCACCGCGTCTGATCGCTTCTTACCTCCCACGCCATCGCGCGACTTGGAGGCGTTACCGGTTGAATCCGAGGCTTCCAGCGCTCACTTCGTTATCTCGCCATAGACATTGTGGTAGCCCGGCCTGCGGCCGATGGTCCGCACCCGGTACAGTTCAGGCCGATCTGCTTATGACACCCAACCGGCGACGCCCGGTTGAGCTTCTCGGCCCCCTTCCGCCTAATGCTCCTGTAGGCGGGGCGGCATTGCAGCCGCCGGTCGAAAATCCAGCAAGCTTGAGAGGTGGCTATTCCATGTTCACCTCCCGCGCCGTCACGGCGCACCGTCGATACCGGCATAATGGTCCATGGTCGTCTCTCCTTGATATTTAGCGCTGGCTTCGGCCATGACGCCGTTCACACCATCAGTGTGAGGGACGACCGCCGCTGCGCCAAGCAGGCCGCGAGCGGAGCGCGCCACTCACAGCGCCGTAGCGCAGCGAGCGGCTTGCTTGGCGGCCCGTTACATGGCGTGATCGCGGAGCATCCAGCACTCGGCTAGACTGCTGACGTTTGATCTCGCCATGTGGAGAAATGGAATGACGAAGCACTTTGTTGGTCTGGATGTTTCCCTCGACCTGACATCAGTATGCGTTCTTGACGAAGTCGGCGCCGTGGTTTGGCGTGACAAGGTTGCCTCAACACCTGAAGCCTTGACTGAAGCCATTTGCAAGCATGCACCATCAGTTGTGAAGATTGGCCTGGAAACAGGACCGTTGTGCACATGGCATTGGCACGCACTCCGGGAAAACGGCCTTCCTGCCGTCTGCCTTGATGCCAGGCATGCGAAGGCGGCATTGTCGGTTCAGCTGAACAAGACTGATGACAATGACGCCTACGGCTTAGCTCAGATTAGTCGGGAGAAGTCGATCGTGACGGGTCGGTCTCAAAATGCGGTGACACGCTCACGCACCTATCTCTTCGAGGCCGCGGGCACTCTGTTGGCACGGGTCGCCAGATGGTCTGCGCTCAAAGCGTGGGGCGCGCGCCTGGCGCGCCGGATATGCAGCAAGCCCGAGTGGCCGTCGCCCGCAAACTGGCTGTGATCATGCATCGGATCTGGATCGACGGCAGCGAATTTCGCTGGTCGAAGGAGGAGGCGACCGCGTGATCACCAGCTAAGCATTAAACAAAATTCGCCCTTTCGGCGGTGATCCTGCCGGGACGATGGCGTCGGTGATCTCGTAGATGGGGAGGCAGCCCTAATTTAAGGTACTGCGTCGATTACATTGAGGCACCCACGTCCCGAACGCTAACATGCGGCGACCCAGTGTTAACCGCGAAGAGAACCACAGAGCCGGCAGGAACATGGATACGCTGAAAAGGAGCTTGCAATCAGCTCCGCGATCAGAGAACCCCATGGCAGAGCACGAGGTGAGCGACCCTACCAATTCTCGTAGGCGATTGCGGGGCTCAGGTCGGTTAGAAGCTCCTTGACGCTATCCATGGAATGGGCCTCGTCTAGGAGGCTGGCAGGAAGGGCCTATGGCAAGAGAGAACCACTTTGCCAATGGAAGGACGTTGTCGCTCTTGCTGGAGCGGACTTTGCTGGCTCTATCCGCCGTAACCACAGCAATCCTGTTCGCTTGGTTGCTATACTACAGCAATTACGGTTTCAATCTCGAGGACGAAGGTCTCTACCTCAACTTCATCGCAAACCCATTCCCCTACGCTATCAATTCTCCGCCCTCCCTTTTCGGCTTCGTTTATCACTGGCCGTATCAGTGGGTGGGGGGCGATATTGCAGTGCTTCGCATGGCGAACGTCACGCTTACCGTGGCGCTGGGCTGGATCCTCAGCTTCCTTGTGATCCGGCGCCTGTGGACAGTGGGCTGGCTGCAGGCGGCGGTGCTATCGGCAGGGATCGCCAGCATGGCATCGCTCGTCTTTCGCGTCCGGCTGACGCTCACCCCCAATTACTACACGCTGGCCTTTCAATCGCTTTTGATCATAATGATCGGCTTGTTACTGGCCGACCGACCAGGGCGCGTGCGCCAAATCTTGGGGTGGATCCTGGTCGGCATTGGCGGCGGGTGCTGTTTCATGGCCAAGCCGACCACCGCTGCGGCCATTGCCCTCGTAGTTATCCTCAACGTCGTTTTGCGCCGAAAGTCGCTGCTGCCCATGCTCGGCGCGGCGCTGGTCGCTCTCGCTCTGCTGATTATGACCGCCTACCTGATCGACGGCGGCGTCACCGGGCTGGTGACCCGTATGATTAGGAGCGCTGATATGGAAATCCTGCTGGGTAACGGACACGAGGTGTTTCTCAGCTTACGGATCGACTGGCTTGCCACCAGTCGCTCGCAAGTCGCTATCACTGTGTTACTGGCGATGGCTCTTCTGCTTAGCATTCTCATGGGGTCTGCGGACAAGTTGCTCCCATCGCTGGCGCTCGCTGCGGTGTTCATCGTAACAATAGCGATTGCGCTGCTGGGGATCGATCCAATCAGCATCCAGCCCTCAACCCTATTCCTGGTGCTGGCCTTCACATGCCTGGGCGCGATGCTCTATCGTAAGGAATTGGTTGTGCGCACCCAGCCTGCCACCAGCATCGCTCTAGCGCTAACCTTTTTGGTCCTGCCGCACGTGTTCGCACTGGGCTCCAATCTCAATTACTGGTACCTTGGTTCGTTCGACGCCTTGTTCTGGATGCTCGCGGTAGTTGCTTTCCTGAGCCCTCTTGGGCAAGAGAGACACAGTCTCGTCACCCTACTGCCGCTGAGTGTGTTGGCACAGTTGCTCACTGCAGCAGTCATCAATGATAGCATCCTCAACCCGCCCTATGACGTCAAAGATCAGCGCGCTTATACCGCTGTCATGCCCATGCCGGGTGGTGGAAAATTGGTGATCGCGGAATCCCTCCACCACTATCTGGCCACGGCCAGATCCAAGGCTCGTGCGGCCGGCCTCGAAGCTGGCGCCCCTGTGGTCGATCTCACTGGCGACTCGCCGAGCCTGCTGTATGTGCTCGAGACGCGAGCGCTAGGTCTTCCATGGCTGATGGGATGGGCTCCCGGCAGTAACGCGGTGGCGGTGGAAACGATCGGACTTGAGGACTGCTCTGATCTGGCCAAGGCGTGGGTGCTGATCGAACCGGAGCGCAAGCATCATCTCGACCAAGCCAGTGTCATGGCCTCCTTTGGGGCTGGGAGTGCGGACTATGTCGCCGCCGCTACGTTCGATCCCCTCTTCGTTAACCGGGATTACCGAGTTGGTCGCCAATTTCTGTTAAAGCCCGTACGCCCCGCCGCGCCGGCGGAGCAATCCTGCCGTGAAGCCAGGCGACAACGGCCAGATGGCCAGAAATGGAGCCAAGAATGAAAGCTGTAATCCTCGCCGGTGGCCTTGGAACCCGAATCTCCGAGGAAACCCACATTGGCGCAAGCCCATGGTCGAGATCGGCGGCAACTGATTCTGTTGCACATCCTTAAAATCTACTCGCACTATGGCATCAACGGTCTCGTCATCTGAAGGGCTGTCTGGTCAAGGATGACCTCGAATTTGTTCAGTCGCTTCTACGCGCTAGAAAGGTACCTGATGCTTCTTGCCGGGTTAATTTCCGGAACTTTGCAGGGGTCTCTAGCTACAACACTCTACTTGCATAGCCCGACAAGAGGACACCTTGACCCCTTCATCATTCGCACTGATCTTTTTTAGCGTAAGCATGAATGCACTAGCTCAAATTGCTTTGCGTATGGCTATGCTGACGCTTGGCACCTTACCGTCTATAGGCCAGCCAATAACATTGCTTTGGACAGTTTTGAGCAATTTCTATCTGTGGGGCGGCCTGTCCTGTTATGCAATCAGCGTCCTATTGTGGCTGGCTGTGCTCTCAAGCAATCAAGTTAGCGTTGCGTATCCAATGCTATCGATTGGGTATGTAATTGCAGTCGTCTTCAGCTTCCTTCTACTCGGCGAAGCAATACCGCTTGCAAGACTGGTTGGCATCGCGTTGATTTGCCTCGGCACCGTCTTAATTAGTCGGACGGCGTAGCCCGATGCGACACGTCATTACCGGAGGGGCAGGTTTTACTGGAACGTACATGGCATCCGCTCTCGCCCGGCGGGGAGAGAAGGTCGTCATATTTGATCTCGATGAGCCACTAGCGACCAACAACTCGGTAGCTTTCGTAAGAGGTGACGTACGGCAGCATCGAGACCTGAGGAAGCTTCATCTCCAGCGCGATGATGTGGTCTATCATCTTGCAGCACGTCAATTTCACCGTGGTGTACCCCATAGAAATCGAGACGAATGGTTTGCTGACGTGAACGTGAATGGCACCCGCTGCCTGCTGGACGCAATCTCGGCGGGCTCCACGCAACGACTTGTTTTTTTTTCCACGGACATGACCTACGGAAAACCAGATCACACACCGGTCAATCCGACCGATATGCAACGTCCGATCGGACCGTACGGTAGGAGCAAGGTCGGAGCGGAGCGGCTTCTGATGCAAGCGTGTAGGGAGTTCGGCCTCCATGCGACCATATTTCGTCCAAGACTTATCGCTGGTGCCGGGCGCCTTGGAATATTGACGAAGCTCTTTCGACTGATTAGAGCAGGCTTGCCTATCCCGCTAATAGGCACTGGCAAAAACCGCTATCAAATGATTGCCGTTGAGGATTGCGTCTCTGCTGCGCTGGCGGCCGTAGAAAGAAATTGCCCGCTTGGTCCATTTCATCTCGGCTCCTGCGAACCGCCCACTGTCAAAGAGCTTCTCCGAGAACTGGTCCGGCGAGCCAGCTCAAGATCGATCCTTCTTCCCATACCGGCGGTTATTCTGAAGCCCGCTCTTTCATTGCTTGATAGAGCGGCCTTGACACTACTTTATCCAGAGCAGTTCGCTATTGCGAATATTGATTACGTTCTCAACACGGGGGGCACGACGGAATATTTGGGCTGGACGGCATCGAAAAGCGATATGGATATCATTTTTGAGGCGTACACGGGATTTTTGAAGTCCTCGTAAGCCGTGCCAAGGGGAGCTGGCGCCACGTGACTTACTTTGCCTCGAACCTTGCCTCTCGTCCCGCCACCACAACCGGAGTCCTGGATGAACCTTCGGTCTGGCTGGCTGCGAGGGACACTTTTTGCGACCGCGCTGGCCTTCGTGACGACCGCTCCGGTTCTGGCGGCCGCCGATGACGGCAAGCTGACGGATTTCCTCCTCGACAACGGCATGGAGGTGGTCGGGTTTTGTTGCAACGGCTGAATGGGAGTGCAGATAGGTCTGACACGAGGCCAATCACGCGGCAAGGATTTGGAACTGCTCGGCCAGGGATGGATTCGGATTGAAGGCGAACCTCGCCTGTTGCTTACGCATCATGTGAACCATTTCGATGCCGTTTAGGATGATCGCGGCTGATGCTGGTGATTTGAAGCCGAGCATTGACCGGATGCGGCGCTTGATGCGCCGATGGTCCTGTTCGATCCGGTTATTCAGGTATTTACTCTTGCAGATCCGGATCGGCTTCAGCCGACGCCGGGAACGATCCTGCAAGCGATTTGTGATGTCACAGGAAACGATAGCCTCCTGGTTGGTCTGGTTACCATCGATGACGACGCGGTCGGGACGGCCATGACGTGCCAGCGCTGTTCTGAAGAACCGCTTGGCCGAGGGCATCCCTAGGTAAGGAATTCTCACAACCACCGGCACGTGGAGGGAGGGGTTACCAGAACCAGATGGGGCGCGGCCAATGTCGATCCCGAAGTGCTACAGGCCGTCGAATGGGTAGCCACACTTCTTGAGGAAATGGGCCACATGGTGAGGGACATGAGTCGATGACCAGGATACTGAGTCCTCGCTGGCGCTTGAGGCGGCGCGCGCGAGCGGCAAGCTGCGCGATCGAGATGCCGCCGGTCTGGTCGATGTAGAGCGGGATCTTCTGCATGGCCTGAGGCGACCAGCATCGTCTTCATCGATTTCGCCGCGGCGGATGCGGGATGACGAGATCTCCGCCTGTTCGGAGACGATGCGGGTGGCGAGCTGCTCGGGTCTCATCTTCGTTCCTTCGTCACTGTGACGAGACCCAAATCGTCCTTCCATCACAACCTCAGTCTGTGTCATAGGCGCTGACGGGGGACACACGAGACTGAAATATCCGGACTGGAGGCGCTCCTTCGTTCTTGCGAGCAAAGGCCCCCTAAAGCGTAAGCGCCCGGTCATGACCCGGGGCTCTTACCGGCCATCATTTTGACCTCTGCACCTCTGCCGCGATTGGCTTTGTGTTCGCGGATGAAGTCGGTCAGGCATTCGAGGCCGAAGTCTGTGAAGGCGGGGATCTGTTGATCGTCGGGCCCGTAGACCCAGAGGCAACCGTCCTCCGGTTCCATGTCGACATAGACCTCCCACAGCAGCTCGGCGTCCTCGCCGAGCATTTCGGCGGCAAGCGGGAGGGTGTAGACCCGGGTGATCGCGGCCACGGTCAGGCCGCCAGTCTGGTGTCGGATCGGGGGCGCCAGTTCCAGGGGAGAAGCTCGTCGATGCGATTGGCTGATGGTCGCTGACGCGGCCGATCAGGTCGGCGAGATAGGCCTCCGGATTGATGCCGTTCAACTTACAGGTTTATGCCGACCGCCAAACTATGCCGAGTGAGCAAGTTTTTACCAACACTTTCCTCAACGTAGCGGTGGCTGAATCGGCATAGCTTAGGCTCTCTCCGTCGCAATTGACGCGAAGGAGAGGACACATGAAGGCAAGTGACTACCTGCAACGCAGCACACTGTATCGGAAGCTGATCCACGGGCCGTATGGCGAGTTTGCACGCGTTTATGCGGGCAGATTGTCGGATGAAGGCTTCGGTCAGCAATGCACATGGCGATCGCTAAGCCTATTTCGTGAGCTGAGAGACTGGCATCTCGGCAACGGGCACGATCTCCAGGATTTAAGCGAAGACCATGTCGAGCGGTTTCTTGAGCACCGTTCCAAACACTGGAGCATCGATTCGGGCGACCGAGCTGCGCTCCGGCGCTTGCTTGCCGCGTTACGGCAAGAAGGCTTGATACCAGCCGCCCTTCCGATTGCGCGCACGGAGCACGAGCGGATTGTTGATGTGTTCGCGGCTTACCTCACGAGTGAGAGAGGGCTCGCCGCCTCGACGGTGGAAAGTCACAAGCTGCTCTCGCACCGATTTCTGCAGGAGGTCTGTCCGGCTGGCGCAGATGGGTTTGCAGCGCTCACCCCGGAGATCGTCATCGGCTATGTCGAGCGACATGCTCTCGATGGCTCCGCCGACAGCGGCAAAGCGATGTGAGGGGTGGTGCGCACCTTCCTGCGCTATTTGCATCTGAAGGGCTTCATTTCGGTAGCCTTGGCCGATTGTGTGCCGTCGATCCGTCGCTGGCGGCTTGCTGGCCTGCCAACCTTCCTGCCACCACAGAAGGTTCAGTTGGTTCTCGATGCCTGCGATCGGACCACGGCAATGGGGCTTCGCGACTATGCGGTTCTGATGGCGCTGGCCAAGCTGGGCTTGCGCGCCAGCGAGGTTGCGGCGCTCAGTCTTGACGATATCGATTGGCAGTCGGGCAGTGTCCTCGTCCATGGCAAGGGACGGCGGCAAGCGATGATGCCACTACGCCACGACGTCGGTGCAGCTGTCGTCGCCTACATCCGGCATGGGCGACCGGCTTCAGCGTGTCGCCGATTATTTCTGCGAATGCTTGCTCCGCACGTCGGCTTTGCCTCAGGCTGCGCCATCACGATGATCGCGAAGGAGGCCCTCGAGCGGGCAGGTATTCACGGCTATGCGCACCACGGCGCGCACCTCTTCCGCCACAGCCTTGCGACCGACCTGCTGCGGTCGGGGGCCAGCTTTGCTGAGATCGGCCAGTTGCTTCGTCACCGGAGCATCGACAGCACGAGGATCTATGCCAAGCTCGACATCGAGAAGCTGCGCGAACTGAGCCTGCCCTGGCCGGGAGGTGTCCAATGAGCCGTCTTCGAACAGCGCTCGAGCGCTATGTGGGCATGCGCCAGGGATTGGGATACAAGTATCATGGCCCCGCTCGACGGTTGTCGGATTTCGTCACCTTCATGGAGGCTCGCGGCGCCGAGACCATCACCACGGCGCTGGCATGAAGTGGGTGACGTTGATCGGCCGACAACCGAGTTGGTCCATCCGCCTGACCGATGTGCGCTGCTTCGCTCAGCACCTCGCTCATTTCGACCCCATGACGGAAGTGCCACCTCAAGACGCTGTGCCGCCGGGGCGGCGGGCAAAGCCCTACATCTATACCGATGCTGAGATCACGGCGCTTCTGGCGGCGGCACTGGCGCTGCCGCCGGCCAACGCCCTCCGTCGCTGGACATATCATTGCCTGTTCGGATTGATAGCGGTCGCCGGGCTACGCCATTCCGAAGCGCTGGACCTGCGCCGAGACGACGTCGATCTCGACCAAGGTGTCCTCACCATTCGGGAGACGAAGTTCGGCAAGTCGCGGGGTCCCGCTCCATGCCACGACGGTCGCCGTGCTGTCGGACTACGCCGCGCGACGCGACGCGCATCTCGTCGCGCCTCGTAGCCCCTATTTCTTTGTCGCCGAGCAGGGCGGCAGATTGCTGCACCAATACGTGCACCGGGTGTTCTGGCAGCTGTCGCGACAGATCGGTCTGCGGCAGCGGGGACAGCGCAATGGTCCGCGGGTTCACGATCTTCGTCACCGTTTCGCCGTCCAGGCCCTGACCAACTGGTATCGTGCGGGCGAAGATGTCGAGCGGGAACTGCCGGTCCTCTCGACCTTTCTCGGCCACGCCAATGTTCGCGACACCTACTGGTATCTATCCGCCGCGCCGGAGCTAATGACCCATGCTGCGCGACTGTTGGATGAGCGGTGGGAGGTTCGCTCATGAGCGCCTCGAACGATTTAGCCGTGCTGATCGAGCGGTGGTTCACCGATCGGCTCATGCGACATCGTGGCGTAAGCTCCAACACCATCGCCTCCTATCGCGACACCTTCCGGCTCCTGTTTGCATTCGCGCAGACACGCCTTGGCAGGTCTCCGACGCAGTTGACACTGCGGGATTTGGACGCGCCTTTCATCGGCGCATTTCTGGAGGACCTCGAGACACTGCGGTCCGCCTCAGTGAGGACCCGGAACCTCCGCCTCACAGCCATTCGGTCTTTCTTCAGATATGCGTCGTTCGAGGAGCCGGCCCATAGCGCTCAGATTCAACGCGTGCTCGCGATCCCGAGCAAGCGATGCGACAAGCGACAGCTTCAGTTTCTCACCAGGCCCGAGATTGAAGCGATCCTGGCCTGTCCGGATCGCAGCACATGGCTGGGACGGCGTGATCACACTCTGCTGTTGCTGGCCGCGCAAACAGGCCTGCGGGTCTCGGAGATCATCGATCTCAACCGGGACTCGGTCATGCTGGGGCACGGTGCCCACGTGCGATGCGTTGGCAAGGGCCGCAAGGAGCGAAGTACGCCCGCTCACCAAGGTTGCACAGCAAGCCCTTCGGGGCTGGCTCAACGAGCCCAGGAAACGGGGCGCAACGGCTCTCTTTCCGAACACGCACGGCGGCAGGCTGAGCGCCGATGGCGTGCAGGCGCTGCTGAACAAACATGTCGCCAAGGCTCGCGAACACTGCGTCATCCTCCGCTCGAAGCGGGTGTCGCCTCATGTTTTGAGGCACAGCGCTGCCATGGAGCTGCTGCAGGCGGGCGTCGATTGTTCGGTCATCGCCCTATGGCTGGGCCATGAGGCGATGGAAACGACGCTGACCTATCTTCACGCACATCATGAGCTGAAGGAATCCGCACTTGGCAAGTTGAAGCCATACGAACGCGCAAAGGCGGAACGATTTCGGCCAAACGACCGACTTCTTGAATTCCTGAACGCCCTTTGAGCATGAGAACTATGCCGAGTGTCAACGACCGGTTCTCGGTCGAAATGGCGGACAAAGCGCTTCATACCGCCATGATCGGAAGAGGCGCTCGGCATAGTTTGGCGGTCGGCATAAACCTGCTTATGCCGCGCGCGGCATAAGCAGGTCTGGATCAGGGTGTAGAAGACCGCGGCGCGCTCGCCGCCGGAGTCCGAGCCAAGGAAGGTCCAGTTGCGTCGTCCGAGCGTCAGGGGGCGGATCGCCCGTTCGGCGGCATTGTTGGTCATCTCGAGACGGCCATCTTGGGTGAAGCGGCAGAGCGCCTCCCAGCGATTGAGGCTGTAGCGGATGGCCTTGGCGAGGTCCCCCTTGCGGCTGATCCTGCCCAGGCTGGCCTCCAGATGATTCTTGAGGTCGGCCAGCAACGGCACGCTCTGAGCCTGGCGCACGGCCAGACGAACTTCGGCGCTCCGGCCGTTGATGTCGCGCTCGACGGCGAAGATCGCGCCGATCTTGTCCAATGCCTGACGCGCGATCGGCGATTTGGTCTTAGCGTGCTCGTCGAACAGTTCGCGCCTGGCATGGGCCCAACACGCGACCGGCTCCAGGCGCGGGCGACCGGTGATCGGATCCGGTTCGTAGAGCTTGTCAAAGCCGGCATAGGCGTCGGCGTGCAGGAAGCCGGATGCCCGCGCCAGCAGAGCGTGGGCGTGCTCGCCCTTGCGGTCAGGTGAGTAGCGATAGAAAGCCGCCGGCGGATTGGGCGAGCCCCAGGTGCCTTCGTCGCGCACAACGACCCATAGCCGGCCGCTTTTGGTGCGCCCGCGTCCGGGATCCTGAACCGGGATCGGCGTGTCGTCGGCGTGGATGGCCGGGCCGGCGCGAGCGTAGTCGCCGATGCGCTCGGCCACCGGCGCGACCAGCCAGGCGGCCCGTCCGACCCAGTCGGCCAGGGTCGATCGATCCAGTTCGACGCCCTCGCGGGCGTAGATGCCGGACTGTCGGTTCAAAGGCAGGTGGTCGCAATATTTGGACACCAGCACGTGCGCGATCAGCCTTTGGCCGGGTCTGCCGCGCTCGATCGGCAGGCTGGGCATCGTCGGCTGGGTGATGGCCTCGCAGTCCCGGCAGCTCAGTTTCGGCCGCACATGCACGACGACCTTGAAGTGTGACGGCACATATTCCAGCACCTCGCGTTCATCGTCGCTGATCCTGCGCAGCCGCTCGGAACCGCAGGCCGGGCAGGCGCAAACCCCGGCGTGGGTGATGACCTCGCGCGGCAGGTGATCGGGCAGCGGCCGGCAATTGCCCACGCGCTGTGGCCTGGTCGGCGCCGGCATCGCGCCTGGCATCGCCGCAGTCGCATCGTGGCGGGCTTCGCTGGCGGCCTCGGCCTCCTCCAGATCGCCGATGATCAGCTCGAGCAGATCGATCTGCCGATCGAGCTTCTCGGACGACTGGCCGAAGCGCGCGCGCCGCAGCGTCGCCAACTGGGCTTTCAGCTTCTCGATATGCAGCGTCTTGGCGTAGAGCTCGGCCTGCAAAGCCGCCGCGAACGCGCGCAGCGCGTCCGGATCCGACGGCAATTCCGCAGTGGCGAGAGACATGCCGGCTTATAGCAAAGTCATGACTCGCGAGCGAGGATAAATGCTTGGAATCAGGAACTTATTTAGATGGTTTCCGGGCGCGTGACCGGTTCCGGCGCAACTGTCCGCCGCCAGTCGATCCCTTCGACGAGCAAGGCCAACTGGGCCGCTGTCAGCTGAAGCCGACCCGCCACGATCGGCAGCCAGACGAACTGCACAGCCCGCTTCCGTCCCAGGCCAGGATCTTCAACATGTCGCCGCGCTTGCCCCGGAACACGAACAGCGCCCCGGAGAAGGGATCGGCGGCCAGCACGTTCTGGACCTGGGCGGCCAAGCCATCCATCCCTTTGCGCATATCGCACGGCTGCGTCGCCAGATAGACCCGCACCCCAGACCCAGGCGCTATCATGCCACCGCCTACAGAGCCGACAGCACCCGCCGCAGCGCTGCCTCGCTGACCTCCGCGTCCACCCGCACGCGCACACCGCCGACCAGGACGATCTCAATCATGCCGCGCTGTTCCGCCCCGGCCGCCGCGGCTGGTGAGGCAGCCGACGCGCTGCTGATAACTTCGACGGGGACCAATTCCAGCGGCGAAGCCGCCGACGTCGGCGTGCGCATCTGCCGGCGCCACGTGAACAACAGGTTCGCATTGATGTCATGCCGCCGCGCCACCAGCGACACCGACGCCCCAGGCTCACAGCTCTCGGCAACCAGCCGCTGCTTCTCTTCGAGAGTGTATGACTTGCGCCGGCGGGCGCGCGCCGTCTCGCCACGAGAATGTTGGCCTGCCACTCCATCCGTCGCGATCGTGTCCATTAAGCCCCGCTCGTGGACACTATCTTCAGCGTCCAGAGCCCGACCCCTATCCGATCCGAACCCCGCCACGGAAGGCGGTCGTCACCGGGCACTTACCCTAAAGCCGCCCCGCCTCGATGATTTGTTTCAGGAATTGGCGCGTGCGTGGTTCGGTCGGGTTGCCGAAGATCTGCTCAGGCGGACCTTTTTCCAACAGCGTACCCTGCTCCAGAAAAACCACCATGTCAGAGACTTCACGCGCGAATTGCATTTCGTGCGTGGCGAGGATCATCGTCATGCCGTCGCCCGCCAGATCGCGGACGATGTTCAGCACCTCAGCGACCAGTTCGGGGTCAAGGGCAGATGTAATCTCGTCCAAGAGCAGCGCCTCGGGGCGCATAGCGATGGCGCGGACGATGGCGACGCGTTGTTGCTGGCCGCCCGATAGTTGGTCGGGGTAATAGCCGGCGCGGTGGCCGAGCTGCACGCGGTCCAGCAGCGCGCAGGCCTGATCGCGCGCTGCCACGCGGCTTTCACCCAGTAGACGCATAGGCCCGGACATGATGTTTTCTTCCACCGACAGATGCGGGAAGAGGTTGAAGGATTGAAACACCATGCCAACTTTGCGGCGCAGCCGATTTTCATCCACCCCCGGCCCCGACACCACATCGCCGTCGATGGCAATTTGCCCGGCGTTGATGGTTTCCAGCGCGTTGATGCAGCGCAACAGGGTGGATTTGCCCGACCCAGACGCCCCGATCAGGCTGACGACCTGATGACGGTCCACCTCCAGATCAATGCCTTTCAGCACCTCATGGCTGCCGTAGATCTTTTTCAGGTTGGAAATCTCGATAAAGGCCATGGCTTACCCCCGCTTCCGCTTTTCCAGGCCGCGTTCCAGCATCCAGTCCACAAAGCGGGTCTGGGGGATGGTGATGATGACAAACAGGATCGCCACGACCAGCACGGATGACAGGTTGAAGTTGGCGCTGGCGTAGAATTTCGCCTGATTGAAGGCGTCCATCGTGCCGATCACGTTGACCAGCGAGGTATCTTTTTGCAGCGCGATGAAGGCCCCCAGCAGCGGCGGGATCACGATGCGGATGGCCTGCGGCAGGATGAACCAGCGCACGGTTTGGGTGAAGGAAAAGCCAAGTGAGCGGCTGGCCGACCATTGCGAAGGGTGGATGGAATCGATGCCCGAGCGGTAAATTTCGGCCACATAGGCCGAATAGGTCAGTGTCAGCGCGATGATTGCGAACCATTGCGACGAGACTTTCGAGATCAGCGGTAATCCGGTCAGTGGCAGGCCAAAACCGATCAGGTAAAGCACGATGATCGCGGGCAAGGCGCGGAACAGGTCGATATAGGCGATGGCCAGCATCCGCACGGGCGCACCGGCCTTGCCGGGGGTTAACCGAGCGACGGCAAGGAACAGCCCGGCGACCATCACCAGAACCTGCGCGATAAGGGCCAGCTTGATATTCACAAGGAAGGCCTTGGCCACATCGGCGGCTGAGGCTGTCATCAAATCCCAGCGCAGGAAGGTTTTCTGGATCTTGCCATCATTGAACAAGATCATCTGCACCAGAAAAAAGCCGATCATCAGAGCCAACGTCAGGCCAAAGACGATCAGCCCATTGCTGCGCGCTCGCGCCGCGCTGGCGCGAGCGGCTAGAACGTCAGACCGGCTCGTTTCGATACGTGACTGGAGCGCCATAACCAGCGCCCGTGCCGCGAGCCACAGCGTCACAGCGCCCGCCGCGATTGCTGCGTAAAGCGTGACCGTTGCTAAGCCATGCAGGCCGGGGTCACTGACCCCGGCGCGCACTGCGCTACCGAAGACGCCAATCCCCAATAACCCTGCCGCAGCAGTGGTCAGGGCCGCAACCGCCAAGCCAAAGCTTGGCGGCGCGGGGCTCAGTTTTTGCAAATCCGGGCCTGACATTGGTGCTGGATCAGTTCAAGGGCCAGATAGCGATAGCATTCGGGTCTTTGCCGAACGCCGAGGTTAGATAGGTGGCCGAGAGCCTGTGCAGCGTACCGTCCGCCGCCATTGCGCCCACGGTCTTGTCTACGGCTGGTGTATTGGCTGAACCTTTCGGCGTGATGACATTGACACCCCAATTGGTTTCAAACTGGCCCACCACATCCAGCGCGCCCTTGGTGCCCGCGGTGGCGGTTAGCAGAATCGCGGTGTCATTCATGATCGCATCGACCTGATCGGCCATAAGGGCGGCCACCATCTCGGGCTGACCCTGATACTGGCTGACTTCAACATTAGGCTTGAGCCTGTTGATCACCCAATCGGCGCCAAGGCTGCCTAGCATCACGCCAATGCGCTTGCCCTTCAGATTGGCCGCCGTGACATCCGCCCCCGTCTTCACCGCGACGCCCAGATTGGCAGCAAAGTAGTTCTGTGAGAAGTCGAACACTTCTCGGCGCTTGTCGGTGGCGCTGGCCGAGGCCATGGCGAGGTCATACCCGGTCGCCGCGCCGCCGATGAATTGGTCCCAGGCAAGGTTCATCAGCTTCATGTGCTTCAATCCCGCGCGGTGGGCGATTTCAGCGGCAAGGCAATATTCGAAACCGTCCTTGGTTTCCTCGGGCGAGGTGCCATTCCACCAGCCGGGGTTCGGGAGCACTGTGGCGACGATCAGCGTCTCCGCCTGAACCGGGGTCAGCGAGATGCTGCCCACTTCGCCGGTGGGAGAACAGTTGCCAAAGTTCGGCGCGTCGCCATCGGCAAGAGCCAAGCCAGGCAGGGCAAATGCGGTAAGAAGAGCGGCGGTGAATCTGCGTTTGGAAGTCATGTCAGGTCCTCCTGTCGGGTTGGGTCTTTGGGTCTGTTCGCCTGCTTTTGATGGGACGTAAGGTTCCATCAGAAGCAACATGTGTTATTGATGGTTGCGCATGTCGGCGGGAAATGACTTGCCTTACATGTGCAAGAGGGCCGATCGTCCGGTTCCGCCGCTCCCGCCGCCGCCTCTCCATCGGTACAGATGTGGGCTACCCCGTTCGAAATAGCTCACGACTGACCGCCTGGCGTTGGAGATCATCAGGCCTCGGGAGCGCACCCCTTCAGGTAAATCGAAGAGCAACATGCCATGACGGAGTTCTTCTCGTCGCTTTGCAAAAAGGGGTGACAGGTGCCAGCATCGATCGATCAGCTCTCGAAAGCCTTCTGCCCACTCGGCGATCGAAGTCGACGGTCGATAATCATCGCCAAGCCCACATGATGGTCGCAAGAAATCGTTGCACACAGTCCATATTTCCTTTTGGGCTTGTCTACGGCGTTCCAGGTCACATCTCGACAAGCGGGGTGGGATTTCACCGATCGACCGTCTCAGTTCAGCCCTTCCACGCACATGGCGACGCCCATGCCGCCGCCGATGCAGAGCGTCGCCATGCCCTTCCTGGCACTTCTGCGGCGCATCTCGTAGACCAGCGTGTTGAAGATGCGGGCACCGGAGGCGCCGATCGGATGGCCGATGGCCATGGCGCCGCCATTGACGTTGACGATCGAGGGATCCCAGCCCATGCCCTTATTGACGGCGGAGGCTTGCGCGGCGAAGGCCTCATTGGCCTCCACGACGTCGAGGTCCTTGACCGACCAGCCGGCCTTCTCCAGCGCCCTCTTCGAGGCCGGGATCGGGCCTGTTCCCATGATCGCTGGATCGACACCGGCGGTTGCCCAGGAGGCGATGCGGACCAGCGGCGTGATGCCGCGACGAGCGGCCTCGGCCTCGGTCATCAACAGCGTGCCGGCGGCGCCGTAATTGATGCCGGAAGCGTTGGCGGGGGTGACGGTGCCTTCCTTGTCAAAGGCGGGCTTCAGTTTGGTCATTGGGGTCGATCGTGGCGCCGTGGCGGAGGTATTCGTCCTGGTCGACTGTCGTGTCGCCCTTCTTGCCCTTGACGGTGAAAGCCACGATCTCGTCCGTGAATTTGCCGGCCTTCTGCGCCGCCTCTGCCTTGTTCTGGGAGGCCAATGCGAGCCGGTCCTGGTCCTCGCGGGTAATCTGGAACTGGCGAGCGACGGTTTCGGCTGTGTTGCCCATGTGGTAGCCATTGAAGGGCCCACAGCCCATCCTTGGTCATGGTGTCGATCATCTTGTAGTCGCCCATCTTGACGCCGGCACGCAGGTGTTGAGCGTGCGGGGCCAGCGACATCGATTCCTGCCCGCCGGCGACGATCACCTTGGCATCGTCGGCGGCGATCTGCTGCATACCGAGAGCAATAGCGCGCAGACCTGAGCCGGAAACCTGATTGAGGCCCCAGGCGGTGGTTTCCTTTGGCAGGCGGGCGTTGATCGAGGCCTGGCGGGCCGGGCTCTGCCTCTGCGGGGCGGTCAGGACCCGGCCGAGGATGACCTCGTCGACCTCCGCGGCCTCGACGCCGGAGCGCGCGAGCAACGGCGCCGAGCTCATGCGCCGGCGTTGCAGCGAAACTGCCATTGAAGGACCGACCGCAGTACGGGCGGCGCTTGCGACTACGATTGAGCACTTGCTCATGATAGCTCCCCTCTGCTGCGCCAGGCTTCCGACGAAAACTCGCCAGCTTCAGTTGACGATTGTTGCTTCAGTTGACCTGCGGAACTCGCCGTCGGTCACGCCATCGGCGAGTTCCACCAGCTTTAGCCCCCCTCAACGACGTCGAGCACGCCAAGATTGGTGATGATGCGATCGACGACGGCTTGGCCGGTGAGCGGCAAGGTGCAGGCTTTCAACACCTTCGATTCCCCGGCCTTGTTGGTGTGGTCCATGACCACGACCACCCGCTTCACGCCAGCGACGAGATCCATAGCGCCGCCCATGCCCTTGACGAGCTTACCCGGAATCATCCAGTTGGCGAGGTCGCCGTTCTCGGCCACTTCCATCGCCCCGAGGATTGCCATCGCTATCTTGCCGCCGCGGATCATCGCGAAGCTCTGCGCCGAATCGAAAAAGCCGAATGCGACACTGCGGTCACCGTCTGCTTGCCAGCGTTGATGAGGTCGGCATCTATCTCGTCTTCGGTCGGGAACGGGCCGATACCCAGCATGCCGTTCTCCGATTGCAGCGTCACCCGAACGCCGTCGGGAATATGGTTGGCCACTAGGGTAGGAATGCCGATGCCAAGATTGACATACATTCCGTCCTGAAGTTCACGCGCGGCCCGTATCGCCATCTTGTTCTGATCCCAAGCCATTGCTTTCACCTTGCTCAAGCCGCCGCGCGCGTTGTGCGCTGTTCGATGCGCTTTGCGTACTTGCCTTGGATGAGCCGATGCACATAGATGCCGGGCAGATGGATATGGCGGTCGGGATCGAGACTGCCTACCGGTACGATCCCCTCCACTTCGGCGATGCAGGTCCTGCCGCAGGTGGCGGCCGACGGGTTGAAGTTGCCGCCGTCTTGCGAAAGACGAGATTACCCGAAAGACGAGATTACCGGAGCTATCGGCCTTCCACGCCTTCACAATTGACAGATCGGCAGTGAGTCGAGGTTTCAAGCAAATAGGTTTCGCCGTCAAAGGTCTTCTGCTCCTTGCCCTGCGCTACGATCGTGCCCAACCCGGTTTTCGTATAAAAGCCTGCGATGCCGGCGCCGCCACCCCGCATGCGCTCGGCCAGAGTCCCCTGAGGATTAAATTCAAGTTCCAGTTCACCGCTCAGGTACTGGCGCATGAACTCAGCGTTCTCCCTAACATAGGACGAGATCATCTTCTTGATCTGCTTCGTCTTCAGCAGCAGGCCCAGGCCAAAGTCGTCAACACCGCAGTTGTTCGAAGCTATCGTCAGCCCCTTGGCGCCCGCGCGTCGGATAGCACCGATCAAATGCTCCGGGATGCCGCAAAGCCCAAATCCCCCCGCAGCGATCGTCATTCCATCAAACAACAGACCTTCCAACGCAGAACCGGCATCGCTATGGACCTTGCTCATGAAGAAACTCCCTAATAACCTCGTCACTTTCGTTTTCGCGATAGTCGCTGTGACGGGGTATCTGCATGGACATTGCTTTGCCGTACGCAGCGGAAATAATTATCGCTCCCGCCTTTGCCATGAAGGATCTAGACCGGATGAGCGTCTGCGTTGCCTTCATTTAGCATCGTTTGCGGCAATGCCTTCGTCAAATAATGATTTTGTATCCTCGTCATCTGGAATTGAGATGGGCGTAAATGCCTGCCGAGCCGATGTTGTTGGCGACATCCGCTACCTGCCACACGGTGAGAAGATCGCGGGGTCATCGATTTTTCCGGAATGCGCGAGGCCACGCTTGTCGCGCAGCAGCCCCTCGAAGCCTTCGGCGTCGAAGCGCTCCTGCCAGACCACACACAGGTCTTCGACTTGCCGGTTTGCCGCAACTCTCGAAGACGCCAAGCCGTCGGCGCTCAACAGGATGATCCGCGCACGCCAGACGTGCTTCTGCGGCGCATTGCGATCTCTGATCAGTGCCATCAGGTGCTGGCGATCGGTCGGCGAAACGGTGAAGGAAAACGTGCTTGGCGACATCCAGACCGACTGTGCTAGCCTTGACCATGGACGGTTCTCCCTCATGTGACTTTCGATAGCCACACTCTGGCACATCCGATGCCGGGAGCGGAGGCTGTCCACCACATCAGGTCAGGCGTCGCTGACACTGTCGATGCGCGATAGAGATACATCCACTGGCCGCGAACCTTGATGTAGGTCTGGCCGACACGCTACCTGCCGGTGACCGCGCGCTGGCGTAGATTGAAGCGTTCCGGCAACGGGGGCGACAAACGGTGGCCGAGCGGGCGTTGCGGTCGATCACACGACCTCTACCGCTTGATCGCTCGCCATCCGGTCGTGGCGGTATCATCATTTCCGCCGACAAGGACAACTTTTTAAAAATTTCATAGTCTTGTAATCCAAAGATCTTTGAAAAAGTACTATTATCAAATTACCGGCGGAAGCTGTCGGAACATATCCAGAAAGCGAATCCCCACGTTGGTGGCGGGACATGTGAGGCTGGTTGACAAATTGCATACTTCGTCACGGTTGGCATCGCGTGTCCACTGATAAGGGTGGGCGCACCCGGGGTGCGATTTCGCTAGCGCTGGCGTTTGGGCGAACTTTCCGCTGCCAGCGCAAGAGCCGATCCCGGGTTTACCAGACGAGGCTGGTGAACACGTTGCTGGCTCCGTAGCAGAAGCAGAAGTAATTCGCCTATCCGCGCAGGATAGGATTCAGCTCCTGAAGCTTGCACCAAGAGTGCCTCTGGCGCTTGTGCGCCCGCGCATCATGGGAAAGGCTAAGTAAATTGGAGAATGTAAATACCGTCGGAGAGAGTTGGACATGACGAACCATGGGAATCGGTCAAAGTGCCGTGCAGCGATCGAACATTCATATTTATCTGAAAGTGAATTGCTCGATGTTGGTATACAGACAGTCGGAACAAATGTGAGAATTTCGGAGGCATGCACAATTATGGGAGTAGAAAACATACGCATTGGTGATAACGTGATAATCGACGCAGGCGTAGTAATAAATTGTAAAACTGGATCTATTACCATCGGGAATCATGTCCATCTCGCATCGGGATGTTATTTGAGCGGATCTGGTACAATTGTGCTCAGCGATTTTTGCGGCCTCGCCTCTGGTGCTCGCATTTATTCGGCGACGGATGATTACATGGGAGAAACTTTGACGAATCCAACCGTTCCAGAAGAGTTCGTTGGCGTGAAATATGCGCCAGTGCATCTTGGGAAGCATGTTATCATTGGATCAGGCACTGTCGTTCTTCCAGGTTGCAGTATAGGAGAGGGATCATCCGTCGGGGCGTTGTCTTTGGTTACAACGGCTCTAGATAGCTGGGGTGTATTCTGTGGTATTCCAGCAAGGCGCTTGAAGGAAAGATCCAGAAAGCTTCTAGAGCTTGAACGACTGCTTGTACAGAGAGGGTAATCGGCTGATATTTCTGCGAGGATCGGGCTCTACCTGCGTATTCCAGATGATCGTGAGCACGGATTTCACCGTGAGCAACGACGAGGTGGAATGCATCGGCAAGGGCAATGCGCATATGCCCTACGAATTCGGGATGAAGGTGTCGGTGGCCACCACCGCTGAAGCGCTCCAAGGGCGGCCAGTTCGCCTTGCATGCAAAAGCACTGCCCGGCAATCCCTATGACGGCCACACGCTGGCAAGCGTCATCCCCGACATGGAAAAGACCATCGGCAACCAGATCGGCCGCATCCTCGCCGACGCCGGCTATCGCGGCCACAACGCACCGCAAAGCCACACCTTCAGGGTCTTCACCGCCGGCCAGAAACGCCGCGTCACCCCGGCCATCAAACGCCAGATGCGGCGGCGGTCGGCAAACGAACCGGTGATCGGCCATATCAAGGCCGAGCACCGCATGGACCGCAACTACCTCGCCGGCCAGCAGGGCGACGCCGTCAACGCCATCCTGGCCGCCGCCGGCTATAACTTCTCGCTCCTGCTCAGATGGCTGAAGGATTTTTTGTGGCTCTTGATCGCCCTGCTTCAACTCCGGCCCAAGCCGGTCGCCGCTTAGAGCGCCGTTTTGAAAATCGGCTTGCTGGGGTTTCGTCTGAGGCTGGGTTATGATCCAAGCTGTGGATGTGGACAAAGCAGAGCCGTGGCCGGATGGCCCAGATCGCCAAGAAGACCAGGCGCTACCCGTCTGATTTGACGAATGAGGAGTGGGAGCAGTTCGCGCCGCTGAGGCCCAAGCCTGGGCGGCGTAGCCGTCCGCGCGAGGTTGATTTTCGCGAGGTGATCAATGCGGCGGTGCGCTACCTGGGCCGTTCGGGTTGCGGCTGGCGGATGCTGCCGATCCACTTTGGACCCTGGCAGACGGTCTATGGCTGGTTTCGAGAGCTGGCGCGGCGGTTTCTGTTCCAGACCGTCCACGACGTGGCGCTGATGCTGGATCGTGAGCGGGCCGGACGCGAGGCGAGCCCGTCGGCGGCGGTGATCGACAGCCAGTCTGTCAAGGCTGCGCAAGCTGGAACAAGGGGTTACGACGCCGGAAAGAAGATCGTCGGACGCAAGCGCCATATCGCAGTCGATACGGGTGGGCAGCTGTTGATGGTCAACCTGACGCCGGCGGATATCTCCGACAGCGCCGGCGCTCAGGCGATCTTGGATGGTATCCGCCAGCGCTGGCCCTGGGTGAAGCATCTGTTCGCCGACGGCGCCTATGATCGGCTAAAGCTCATGGACAAGGCCGCCTATCTGGACTTTGTGGTTGAGATCATCCGTCGATCCGATGACCAGAAGGGCTTCGAAGTCTTGCCCCGACGCTGGGTCGTCGAGCGGACCTTCGGCTGGATGACCCGATGGCGCCGCCTCGTGCGCGACTACGAGCAGCGCATCGACATCTCTCACGCAATGATCCTCGTCGCAATGGGCGCAGACCTCATCCGCCGAAACGCCCATCCTTGAATTTCAAAACGGACTCTAAGGCACCTTAGGCAGAGCGTCGGCTCGATGCGTGTTCGGCCTTTTAGATGCCGATTCCGAAATACCGTGTGTGAGCGACATCGAGGATGCGATTGACCAAGCTCGAAAAGCTGTGTCCGGCGGCCCTCGCGGCCAAAGGATAAATGCTGGTCGGACTGAGCCCCGGCATGGAGTTGATCTCCAGCACAAAAGGTTGGCCAGAGCGGTCGATCCGGAGGTCGATGCGGGCGTAATCCCGGCACTGGCAGGCACGGAAGGTCGCAACCGAAATATCCCGCAGTACCGTCGCAAGCCTGCTATCGATTTGCGCCGGGCAAATCCTCTGCGGTGCGACTACCATTTTCAGCTTGTCTTCCAAAGTGAAAAGGCGCGTTTCGCGGTCGCCGAAGTCCAGCTCCACCAGAGGCAACGCTTCGAGCTCTCCGTTTCCCAGCAGCGCGACGCAGATTTCCCGTCCCTCGATATATTCTTCCACGAGCGCATCCTGTGCATACTGCGTGACGATCATTTCTACGGCGTGCCTCAACTGAGCGGGTTCATGTACGAGCTGCAATCCGAAGCTGGCGAATCCGTGACGCGGCTTCACTACCACCGGGAATCGCAGATCGTCGGCACTTTCAGTGCCGTGACGCATCACGCGAAAGTTCGGCATCGGCACGCCGCCATCGCGGATGAGCCTCTTGGTGATGACCTTGTCGAGCGCCAGCCCATGCCCGAGAGGGCTCGATCCGGTGTACGGAACGCCGGCCATCTCGAGCATGCACGGAACGTGGCTGGAATGGCACTGGCCCTGAATTCCGTACGCCATGTTGAAGACGATTCCTGAAGGACGGGCATGCGAATCGGGTGGCATGAACCGCTCGAGCGTAGCGAACAGTCCCTTATCGCCTTCGCACAGCAGCGTCTCGTGGCCACCCTGTTGCAGTGACGCCACCACCCTTTCGACCGTCTCGCGGTCGTCGTCCTCCGGACAAGACTGTCCGAACCGGTTGATCACCCCCGTATGATCATGGTTCCACACGACTGCTACCCGCATCAGCTACTCCCTGTATATTTGCCCGCTGTTAAGTTCATGGGCTCGGATTTGATCGAGGGGAACAGATCGTCTGGACCCGCGTGATTTCTAGAGTTTTCGGGCAGGCTTCGATACTACGGCATCTGGTAGTTGACGCATCCGCTCTCCAACGAAGTCAAAAGCTTAGCGCCAACGGATGCTCATATGTGACAGGCGCATACAGAACAGCATGTTGGGTGTTGCAGGTCCCTCCGGCAGCAACACGAACGGTTTCCATGCCTTGGAGCCTCGGATAGTGTCCTGAAGGTTCTGCAAAAAGTTTTGGAGAGAGAACGGCGCTTGCTATGAGGGGCGAGCGGCCATGGCACGATGGTGACGTTGCAATCACCGATTCCCGAGGAAGGGGAAGTGCCATGACCAATCGAGAAGT
>NZ_JAMYMD010000020.1:0-106626 GCF_040318335.1 Mesorhizobium sp. M1182 | reverse complement strand
ACACAACGCCCGGCCCAGGGATGCCATGGATAAAGAAACTTGCGTTCCTCGGTCCCGTGGGCGTTCTCTCGTCGTGTTGTACAACCGATCGCGCGGCCGCATTCCCAAATCGCCTGGCAGACACCGGCCGAGTTCGCCACCACCTTCAATCTGCGACGGCCGCTCGCTTTGCGCTGTGCCAAAAGCTCCGCGCCAGCGCCCGTCGCTTCACCCGCCCAGCAGGGCACAACCCACGCCGGAAACGAACTCAAAACTGGGATAGAAACTGGGCGCAACGTCACCTATTCTGCCGAGAAGCAATGCGCCGCTAACCGACATTCGCAGCAAATGCGGCATGCGCTAGCAGTCAAAAGTCCTGGTACCAATCGGGGAGCTTTGTCATCTCGACTTCTTATAGCCAACCGCCCGAAAAACCGGCTCGGTGCAGTCCCGCGATGATGGCCGGCACGCGGCGCATCAGGCGCCACAGGAAGCCCGAGCGGTAGTTCTCTATCATCAGAGTGATCGGCCCCTGATTGATGCCGACGTGGTCCGGCGATACCCAACCGCATGGCCGGCCGTCGGCGGCTGCTATTGTCGGATTGAAGCTTGCGGTGAAGCCGTAAGGGTTGCCCTCTTGCAGGTCGATCTCATGGAAATAGCGCAGTGCCGGCAGAACGATCTCTGGCGCAAAGGGCAATGAGGTAATCGCTGCCCACGGCGACAACGTTCCATCATCAGGGCCGAATGGCGCACCGCGCGCCAGATAGCCGAAGAAGCGGCGGCCACCGACCGTGATTTGACCTTTTGTCGGGCTTGGGCCGTCGCTGGCGGTAATGCCCCAGCAATTCTCGCCATAACCGCTGAAGCCCTTCGGATTGCGAATGGCGTAGTCGCGTTGCAGGTAGGTTGCCTCGCGGCTGTTCTCGAAATAGTCGCAGTCGTGGTTGCGCATGGAAGCATCGCGGATGCCGCGAAAATCGATCCAGATATGCGAGAGCTGGTGGATGAAGAGTGGACCGGCGTAAACCAATTCCCGGCCATAGATCTTTTTCCACTTGTAGGTGGATAGCCAGGCCGCATAGCTCTCGGGCGGCAGCGGATGGGTTGGCGAGCCGAGGCCCAACACATAAAGGATCACCGCTTCGTCGTAGCCTTGCCAGCGATAGCGCAGGAAGCCTTTTCCAGGCCGCCAGCCATGGGTGACGGTAGCGCCGCCGTTCTGCGCCCATCGCCAGTCCGTGCGCCGGTAGAGCGCATCTGCAAGCCGCCGGATTTCAAGTTCGGATTCATCGTCCTCGCCAAAATAGGCGCCGGCGGCCAGCGCACCGGCAAGCAGAAGCGCCGTATCGACCGTGGACAGCTCACACTTCCAGACGCGGCGGCCGGTCTCCATGTCGAGGAAATGGTAGTAGAAGCCCTTGTGGCCCGTTGCGTCGGCTTCGGGCCCTTGCGGCGCGTTCCAGAAGAAGCGAAGCGTGGCGAGCGTTCGTTCAGCGGCGGCGGCGCGCGTCATGAAACCGCGCTCCACACCGACGGGATAGGCCGACAGGGCGAGCCCGACGGCGGCGATGCTGGCCGGTGACCCCGGGGTGTTGCGGTCGGCGATCAGGCCATTCGCCGGGTTGGCCTCTTTGAGAAAATAGTCGAAGGACAGGCGCTGGATGTCCGAGAGAAGCTCGTCGTTCGGCGGGTGGTCGCTCGATGCATCCATCGCTGTCGATATAGAGGGGTTTCGCCGAGCTTCCCACCTTTTTGGTCGACTTGTCGCCTTTGGGTCATGTCACGACGATGCTCGCGCTGGCCCAGGTGTCTCTATAACTAGGTTCGAACACCAGAAGCTGACATTCCGCTAACGGCCCGAAACGGTCATTCCGGATGACAGGTTGCGTGAAGCAGTCCGCGCCGTGCACGGTGGCGCAAGAAGGATGGTTCAGTCGAAGAAGCCTGCATCCTCTTCCCGGAGATACTTCCTGGCTGCTTCGGCGTCGATGTCGAGGCCCAGCCCCGACGCTTCCAGCAGGTCCACCATGCTGTCCTTCACGATCTGCGACGGCAGGCCGATTACGAGGTCCTCCCACCAGGGGTCGGAGGCGCTCGGGTATTCGAACGCGATGTAGTTGGCGGGCAGGGTGGCGCACACATTGATCAGCGCGCCGAGGCCGAGAAGGCCGTTCGCGGTGCCGTGCGGTGCCATCAGGATCGAGTGCATGCAGGCGTGCTCGGCGACCCATTTGAGCTCGGCAATGCCGCCAATATCGGCTGGATCGGGGCCGATGACGCGCACCGCCTGCGTTTCGATCAGCTCCTTGAAATTGTGCCGCAGGTAGATCTGCTCGCCGGTATGGATTGGCGTCGAGGTGGAGGTGGTCAACTCCCGATAGGCCTGCGGATTGACCCACGGCACATAGTCGCCGGTCAGCATGTCCTCGAGCCACATCAAATTGTACTTCTCGACCGCGCGAGCGAACTTGATTGCATCGGGCAGCATCCAGCCCGGGCCGCAGTCGAGCGCCAGGCTGACCTTGTCGCCCAGCACTTCCTTCATCGCGTTCACGCAGTCGAGCATATGGTTGAAACCGCGCTCGCTGATCACGCCCTGGTCCATGGCACCGTGATAGCCGGCCTTCTTCTGCGTCACGCCGTAGTGAAAGCCCTCGATGGTGTCCTTCATGTTGGAATGGAACGAGATTCCCTGCTTGATCATGAAGAAATTCTGCGGCTGCTCCATCATCCATTTCACGTCAGCGGCGTAATCCTCCGGCCGGTCCCCCGTTCGCTTCTGGCGGATCGAGCCGTTATAGACGCGCACCTTGTCGCGCACCTTGCCGCCGAGCAGTTTGTAGGCCGGCACGCCTGCGGCCTTGCCGGCTATGTCCCACAGCGCATGCTCGATAGCGCTTACCGCCGCGCCATAGGGCTTGAAAGAGCCGCGTTGGCGGATCTTCAGCATCACCCGCTCGACGTCGGTAGGGTCCTCGCCGATCAGCGCCTCACGGAAATGCAGCACCCAAGGCTTGAGATAGGTCTTGGTGAACTCGACTTCGCCAAGGCCATAGAGGCCCTCGTCGGTAACGATGCGGACTATTGGGTGTTTGCCGATGACGGCGCAGCGGAGATCGGTGATCTTCATCTTCGGTTCTTTTCGCCTCAGCTCCAGATACGGTCCCAGGAATACTCGTCGTCCCAGTGATCCGTGGGCTGCCAGATGCCGGTGACACCCGGCTGCAGATGCTGCGAGATCACCTCGTCGACGACGTCGTCAATCCCCAGGCCAGGTTTGTCCGGAACAGTGATAAAGCCGTCCTTCACGAGCGGCTTGGGAAGGCCGGTGACGATATCGTCCCACCAGTCGACATCGGCAGAGTGGTATTCGAGCGCCATGAAGTTTTCGGTCGCGGTCGCGACATTTGCCGCGGCCATTGCGGCGATTGGACTTTCGGCCATATGGATGGCCATTGCGATGCCGTGGTCCTGGGCCATGTCGCCGATCTTCTTGGTCTCGAAGATGCCCCCGCTGGTGAGCAGGTCCGGGTGGATAATGGAAAGGCCGCCGCTCTTGAGCAGAGGCTCGAAGCCTTCCTTAAGGTAGATGTCCTCGCCGGTGCAGATCGGCACCGTGGTGGCGGCCTGCAGTTGCCGGAACTGCTCGGTGTACTGCCATGGGATCACATCCTCGAGCCAGGCCGGCACGTATTTTTCAATCCGCCTGGCGAGCCGAATACCGTCCTGCAGCGAGATGTGGCCGACATGGTCAATGGCGAGCGGAATATCCATGCCGATAACATCGCGAACCTCGGCAATATACTGTTCAAGCAGGTCGAGGCCCTTGTCGGAAAAGTGGAGGCCGGTAAACGGATGGGGGACGTTGTGCAAATCGTAAGCGGCATTGCGGGTGCGCCGCTCCTCCATGGTCTTGACCGGGCCGCGGCCCGGATGGATGCGGTACCCTTCAAGTGAACCGGCAGGGGAGACGACCGCACCGGGTACATCCGCGATCTGCATCAGCCCCAGATCCATCTTGAGGAAGGTGAAGCCGAGCGCCATGCGCTGCCTGAGGCGCTTGCCGGTCTCGGTGCCGCTCGGCACGGTAGCGTCGGTGTCGCAATAGACGCGCACCTTCTCCCGAAACCGGCCGCCGAGCATCTGGTAGATGGGAACGCCATAGGCCTTGCCGGCGAGATCCCACAACGCGATCTCGACCGCCGAGACGCCGCCGCCTTGCCGGCCGTGGCCACCGAACTGCTTGATCCGGCGAAACAGGCGGTCGATGTCGCAAGGGTTCTCGCCAAGCAGCCGGCTCTTCAGCATCAGCGCGTAGGTGGCACTGGCGCCGTCGCGGACCTCGCCAAGCCCGACGATGCCCTGGTTGGTGTAAATCTTGAGCAGGGTTGAGGTGAACGGCGCGCCGACGATTTCGGCTACCCGCATGTCGGTGATGCGAAGCTGGGATGGCTTGGAGTTCGCGTTTACCCGATTGAGCGCTTCGTCGGCGCCACCTGTCTTTGCCATGACTTATCCTCGTTTCGGCTTGTCGTCCCGCACCCTGGGCCGGCATAGAGTGTTGCTAGCCCAGCTCAATCTCGTGGGCCTGCAGGTAGTCGCGGTCCATCTCAATACCGAGACCAGGCTTCGACGTCAGCTTGAGGCTGCCGTTCGAAATGTCGAGTGGTCTGTCGATCAGGTGATCGTATTTGCCCAGGTTCCACTCCGATGTTTCGAGTTTGTAGAAATTGGGGACGGTCATCATCACCTGCGCTCCCGCAACCACGTTGATCGGTCCCGCGGCGTCATGTGGCGAGACCGGCACGTAGTAGGCTTCGCACAGCGCAGAAATCTTCTTGAGTTCGGTAATGCCGCCGGTCCAGGTAACGTCGGGCATGATGTAGTCGGCGAGCCTGTTCTCGAGTACCGGCACGAAATCCCACTTCGTGTGGCCGCGCTCGCCCCACGAGATGGCGGTATTGACCTTCTCACGCACCTGCTTGAGGGCGTTAAGGCTCTCGGGCGGGCAGGGTTCCTCAAACCAGTCGATCTGGCCGGCCTCCTCGAGGCTCCGACAGAGGCGAATGGCGGTGGGGACGTCGAAGCGGCCGTGCGCATCGATGAGAATGTCGACATCGGGTCCTGCCGTTTCGCGGATCAGAGCCGTGAGGTCGGCGGCTTCGCGCTCGTCCTTGCGGGTCATGCTGCCATCGAGGTAGCCGTCTCGCTGTTCGCGGGGCAGGCCATCGGCGCTGCGGCCCTGGTGGGGGTAGGGATCGAACTTGAGCGCAGTGTGTCCGGACTCGACAATGTCTAGAATTTCGCGGACCACAGCCTCCTTGCTGGTGAATTTGGCCTGGTTGGGATGGGTGTAGAGCGCGATTTCATCGCGTACCGGCCCGCCAAGCAACTCGTAAATCGGCTTGCCAAGGACTTTGCCCCGGATGTCCCAGAGGGCAATATCGATGGCGCTCACGCATTCGACAGCGGCGCCGCGGCTTCCCATGTAGGTGAAGCTGCGGAAGATCTTGTGCCAGAGATGCTCGATACGCGCCGGATCCTCGCCTGTCACGGCGACGCCGATCTGCCGCAGGATCGTGCACAGAGCGCGGTTGGCGAGCCTTGTCGTGGTGGTGATCTCTCCCCAGCCGCTCACTCCCTCGTCGGTCGTCACTTCGACGAACAGGAACTCTCCCCAGTAAGAAGCACCGGACTTGATCAGCCACGGCCGAATGCTCGTGATTTTCATCTCAACTACCTTTGCCTGGAAATGGTCAGCTAACGATGTTCTGGACTGGACATTCTATCCGGCCCGAGCGGCGTTGCGCGCTCGCATCTGTTCGAGAATATGCCGGCCCGAACCCTCGACATGGCGGGAAACGAGTTCGGCCGCCTTGTCGGCCTCTCCCGCCTTCACAAGCGCGATGAGTTCGCGGTGCTCGCGCATGATCGCGGCACGTCGCGCCAGCGTGAAATTGAAACGACGGCTCACGGCTCGCAGCACTTCGCGGTGCTTCCACCAAAGCTCGGCGGCGTGGCGGTTGTAGTGCCGCTGGTACATCACGGTGTGGAAAGCGGTATCCAGCTCACTGTGCCTGAATGTGTCGGCGAAGTTGTTCTCTTCGATCAGGCCTTGGAGACGTTCGAGTTCGGCGATGTCCTCGCCGGTAGCCATATTCACAAACCATCGTGTCAGGGCTGGCTCGATCAGAACACCGATCTCGTAGATATCCCGGACAAAATCCTGATCAATGGGTCGCACGCGCGCCCCGCGGTTGGCGACAAAGGTGACAAACCCTTCGCCGCGCAACAACTGCAGGGCCTCGCGCACAGGATTGGTCGAAGTGCCGTGACGCCGGGCGAGATCGGTGACGACAAGCCGTTCGTTGGCAGCGAGCCGTCCCTCGATGATATCTTCCCTGATCAATTCATAAAGCGAGGCGCCCTCGCTGGAGGCCCCGATGGGATCGGTCCCCACCGGTGGCATCGCTTTGAAATCGCTTATTTCGGCCAAGGCCGGCTCCCCAATTAATACATACCTTGCCCGATATCACACACGGCTTTCGCAAACAATGTACGATCCAGCGCGTTGACAGGCAATTCACGATCTGAAAACGTACCAAGCGATCGAGAGGATACACTGAGCTGACAGAAGCATCCTCGCGATCGGAACGAGCAAGGACCGCTTTAGGGCGGCATGGGAGAACCAGGGAGGATACCTATGACGAGAATTGCGCTCGGCAGCGCCGTCCTGCGCGGCACTGTCGCCACTGCTTTGATGGCATCCCTGACGTCAACATCGGCGCTGGGTGCACCGCCGGTCGACCTGAGCAAGTGGTCGCCGGAGTATGTGCGCTCGATTGCGGGCACACAGGATTTTGACACGGCGGCCGATTGCGCCAAGGTCACCCCGCTCGATTACAAGGGGCGACTGACTTTCTGGTATCAGGGCGTGTTCGAGGGCGACCCCGACCTCCTGCGCCAGTACTACAAGGATTTCTTCGAGACCTTCCGCAAAACCTATCCGAACATCCAGCTCGAGGAACAAGCCCTCACCTATAACGACCTTCTCGACAAGTTCCGCACCGCGCTCCTGGGCAATGCCGCGCCTATGGCGGTCCGCCTGCAAATCCTGGGCGGTACCGAGTTCGCCTCAAAGGGCTATCTGCAGCCGCTCAAGCCAGAGGATGTGGGGTATTCGACCGAGGATTTCTGGCCAGGCGCCATGAAGGCAGTGACCTGGGAGGGCGTGACCTACGGCATTCCGACCAACAACGAGACGATGGCGTTCATCTGGAACGCCGACATCTTCAAGCGTGCCGGCCTCGATCCGGACAAGCCGCCGGCAACGTGGGACGACGTGGTCAAGTATTCCAAGCAGATCCACGACAAGCTCGGCATTGCCGGATATGGCCTTGTGGCTCGCAAGAATGCCGGCAATACGCCGTACCGCTTCATGCCACAGCTGTGGGCCTATGGCGGAGGCGTCTTCGACGAAGCGACGCCGAACCCGACCTATGAGCAGGTCCAGCTCGATAGCCCGCAGAGCAAGGCAGCGCTGCAAGCCTCCTACGACATGTATGTTCGCGACAAGTCGGTTCCGGTTTCGGCACTCACCAATCAGCAGGCCGATAATCAGCCCCTGTTCGTCGCTGGCCAGCTCGGCATGATGATCTCGCACCCGTCCGATTACAACGTCATGCTCGACCTGCAGAAAAAGGCGACGGGCACCGACAAGGACAAGGCGCAGACGGTCATCGACAACATGCGCTACGGCCTGATCCCGACTGGTCCCGACGGCAAGCGCGCCGTCGTGTTCGGCGGCTCGAACATTCACATCCTGAAACCCGAATATGTCGAGGGCGGCAAGGTAGACGAGCCGGCCGCGAAAGCTATCATCTGCATGTGGACGAGCCCTGAATGGTCGCTGAAGATGGCCTACGCCGGATCAAACCCTGGCAACCTCAACGGCTTCAAGACCAAGTGGATGAAGGAACGTCTGGACAATATCAAATTCCTCGACGTCACCACCTCAATGCTGCCATACGGCATTCCGTTCCCAGCTCTGCCGCAGGCCCCCGAGATCATGAACATCATCATCCCGGACATGCTGCAGAATGCCCTGACCGGAGCGATGACCGTCGACGAGGCAGCGGACGACGCGGCCAAGAAGGTAAAAGACCTGATGGGCGGACTCTAGTCCAAGCCACACCTACGACCTGGACCGGCTGCGCCGCTGGCGCAGCCGCAGCGTTCCGAAGAAAAAGGGCACGCCACAAGTGACGATCGTGACCGGCAAGGCCGAGGCTCGCCGAAGATTGCAACCCGGTTGGTCCGGCGCGCTGCGGAAGGTCTGGGAGCATCGCGCGGACTACGCGTACGTGCTCCCAGCGATCGCCGTGATGCTCATCGTCATCGCCTATCCGATCTACTACACGGTCGAGCTGTCGTTCTTTAAGACACCGCCTGGCCTGCAACTCCGCGACAAGACCTTCATCGGCTTCGACAACTACACGACCATCCTCACCAGTCAGGTGTTCTGGAAAGTCACCTGGAACACACTGATCTGGACTCTGGGGTCAACTTTCATCTCCTTTGTCCTGGGGTTTGCCACAGCGCTGGCGCTCCACCGCGACTTCATCGGCCGTGGTGTCCTGCGCGCCGTCCTGATCATCCCTTGGGTCATCAGCGCCGTCGCCGCCTCCTACATCTGGAAGTGGATCTACCATTCGGACTTCGGGATCATCGGCGCGGTGCTGGTCGGCCTCGGATTGGCCGACCAGCCGCCGAATTTCATCGACAATGTCAGCACGGTGCTGCCCTCCCTGATCGTCGTCAACATCTGGCGCGAGTTTCCGTTTGCCATGATCATGATGATGGCCGGCCTGCAGACAGTCCCCGACCAGTTGCTGCGTGCCGCAAAAGTCGATGGTGCCAATGCATGGCAGCGCTTTTGGCACGTCACCTTCCCGCACTTGCGCAACGTCTCGGTGGTGACGATGCTGCTGCTCGCGGTGGCCAACTTCAATTCCTTCATCATCCCCTGGATCATGACCGGCGGCGGGCCGTCGAACGCATCGCATATCTGGATAACCCACATTTATGAGCTCGCCTTCGGACGGCAGCGCTGGGGCGTGGCATCGGCCTATTCGGTGCTCCTGTTCCTCACGCTGATGACGCTGGGCTACTTCTACGTCCGTGCGTTAAGCGGCAACGAGCGGAAAGAGGGGAGCTGATGAGCACGATTGCCGAGACAGCCCCTCGAGCCCAGACCCGTCGCCGCATGCGCGTCGACGGATGGCGGTGGGCCGGGCGCATATTCCTCGTGTTCATGCTGCTTTATACCGCGTTGCCGATGATCTGGATGCTGATCACCTCGATCAAGTCCGGATTCGCGGCGACGCAATTCCCGCCGCAATGGTGGCCGGACGAACCTACCCTCGCCAGCTATCAGAAACTGCTCGATCCGCAGAACAGCGTCGGCCAGGACTTCCTCCGGTTCTTCTGGAACAGCCTTTTCGTGTCGACCGTCACGACAATCCTTTCGGTGATCGTGGCTGTCCCAGCGGCCTACGCGTTTTCGCGCTTCAGTTTCCCCGGCCGGAATTTCCTGTTCTTTGCCGTGCTGCTGCGCAACATGTTCCCGGCGGTGATCTTTCTCGTGCCACTCTTCATCCTGATGCGTGCCATCGGTCTGATAAACACGCATGGCTCACTGATACTCACCTATCTCACCTTTGGCCTGCCGCTGGCGATCTGGCTGCTCAAGGGCTTTTACGACAATATCCCGGTGCAGCTTGAGCAGGCGGCGCGCATCGATGGCGCAACACGGTTCCAGGCCTTCATCATGATCGTGATGCCGCTCTCGACGCCGGGGATCATCGCCACCGCAATCTATTCCTTCATCGGCGCGTGGAACGAGTACATCTACGCCTACACCTTCCTCTCCAAGAACGAGCAGTTGACCCTGCCGGTCGGCATCCAACGCTTCTTCTCGGAAAATACGACGGACTTTCCGGGCCTGATGGCGGCCAGCTTCATGATGAGTGTGCCCGTCGTGGTGCTGTTCCTGGTCCTGCAACGATACTTCGTACGCGCCCTTACAGAAGGCGCGGTCAAGCACTAGGGAGTTGCCGATGGCCCACGTGGTCCTCCAAGATCTCGTCAAGAGCTATGGCAGCTTCAAAGCTGTCAACCACGTTTCGCTGACGGTCAATGACGGCGAGTTCGTTGCGCTCGTCGGCCCTTCAGGCTGCGGCAAGACAACCACGCTCAATCTCGTCGCTGGGCTGACCCCGATCACATCGGGCGACATCATCATCGGCGAGCGGGTGGTCAACGACCTCGACCCCAAGGACCGGGACATCGCAATGGTGTTCCAGAACTACGCGCTCTACCCGCAGAAATCGGTCTACAAGAACCTGGCGTTCCCGCTTCAGATGCGCAAACTCCCCAGGGACGAGATCGACAAGAAGGTCAAGGAAGCGGCGCGAGTGCTCGACATGACGCACCTGCTCGAGCGCAAGCCGCGCGAACTTTCGGGCGGGCAGCAGCAGCGTGTGGCCCTTGGCCGTGCCCTCGTTCGCGACCCCGCCGTGTTCCTCATGGACGAGCCACTGTCTAACCTCGATGCCAAACTGCGCGTGCAGATGCGGTCGGAGATCAAGCGTTTCCACCAGGACCTCAAGGCGACGATCATCTATGTGACGCACGACCAGCTCGAAGCCGTGACCATGGCTGACAAGATGGCGGTGATGAATGGCGGCTACCTGCAGCAATACGATTCACCGGCGCAGGTCTTTGCCCATCCGGTGAACATGTTCGTGGCCAGCTTCATCGGCAGCCCGGCGATGAGCCTTATTCCGCTGCAGGCCTCGACGGCAAACGGCAACACGATGTTGACCGGCGCCGAGGGCTGGCGCCTTGAGCTCTCACCGCGCAATGCCCAGAAGGTGGCGAAAGCGACGACCCGGAAAGTCGTGCTCGGCGCACGTCACTCGACGATCAAGCTCCACAAGAGTGCGGTGCCAGGCAGCGTCCCGGCCAAGGCCTATACGGTGGAGCCGACCGGCGACGTCACCTTCGTTCAGGCGTTCCTGTCCGGCGCCATCGTCAACGTCAGCGTGCCGCCGAACATTGCCGTCGCGCCCGACGAGCAGATCTGGCTCGAGTTCGACCAGGAGCGGATGCATCTGTTCGATGGCGAAACTGAAATGGCCCTCAAGGCCAACTGAGATAGGGCGAATGCGCGTGAAACGTGGGCGTGGATGACTGAGAAGCTTAAGATCACCGCGATCAAGCCCTATCCGGTGTGGGTAGGAACGCGCAACCAGATGCTCGTCAAGGTCGAGACCGACCAGGGCATCTTCGGCTGGGGCGAGAGCGGCTTGAGCGGTCGCGAGAGGGCCGTGGCCGGCGCGGTCGAGCACTATCGCGAGTTTCTCATCGGCCGCGACCCGATGCAGATCGGGCGGATCTGGCAGGAGGTTTACCGCAGCCAGTACTTCGAAGGCGGGCGAGTCCTTCAGGCGGCGATTTCCGCCATCGACATCGCCCTTCATGACATCAAGGGCAAGGCGCTGGGCGTGCCGGTCTACGAGCTGCTGGGCGGCAAGCAGCGCGACCGCATTCCCACCTTTGCCTCCACCGGCGACGAGGCCGAGGGCGACGTTGCCATCGAACGGGCCCGCGAACTTCGCGCGCAGGGGTGGCAGGCGATCCGCTTCTTTCCCTTCGGGCAAAACAGCAAGGACATCTTCGAGCCGCGCGAGTCCATCGGCGCTACCGCGGGTATGCTGAACAAGGCGCGCGAGGCGCTGGGCAGCGACGTGGTCCTCGGCCTCGACTATCATCATCGGCTGTCGGTGGCAGAGGCCGCGAGCTTCTGCAACAAGCTCGGTCGCGGCGTGCTTGATTTCCTCGAGGAGCCGATACGGGCCGAAACGCCGGAGGCCTATGAATCGCTGCGCACGATGACCGAAATCCCCTTTGCCATAGGCGAGGAATTTGCCAGCAAGTGGCAGTTCCTGCCCTACATCGAGCGCGGCATCCATCAGTTCAACCGGCTCGATGTTTGCAATGTCGGCGGGCTCACCGAGGCGATGAAAATCGCTGGCTGGAGCGAGGCGCATTATGTGGACCTGATGCCGCACAATCCGCTTGGTCCAGTGTGCACGGCCGCGACCGTGCATCTCGCTGCCGCGGTACCCAACTTCGCGTGGCTCGAGACCAGGGCGCCCGAAACAAAGCTGGGCTTCGACAATTCCGACTTCTTCCCCGTGCAACCACGGCTCGACGGGACCGATTACCCGGTCGGCGATCTGCCGGGGCTCGGCGTCGAGGTCAACGAAGTTGCGGTCCAGGCGCAGAGTTTGCGTTTCTGGGAAGCGCCTCACCTTAAGCGCCGCGACGCTTCTGTGACGAACTGGTAGTTCCATTCAATCGGAGTCCACAATGACGCATACTTCCGACATCATGCGGCCGCCTAAAGACCTGATCGACGCACTCAGGGAGATCGGCGCCGCGACGGTTGCCGGCACGCTTGGCCACATGGGTTTCCGCAATCCGCACATGGTCGGTCCGGTGGCGCAAAACCACGGGAAGTCGATCGTCGGGCCGGCGCTGACGCTGCAGTTCCTGCCGCAGCGGCCGGACCTCTTCACCGAAGGAGAATATGCCGATCCGGAGACACAGCTGCACCGGCACGTGCTCTATCACGCGCAGGAGGGCGATGTGGTCGTGGTCGACGCGCGCGGCGACATGAGCTCGGGCGTCTTCGGCGATATGATGTCGACGTATTTCAAGGGCAGGGGCGGGGCCGGTATCGTCATCGATGGGTGCATGCGCGACCGGCCCAATGTCGAAAAGCTCGACCTGCCCCTATGGCTGCGCGGCTGGACGCCAAACTATCATGTGCAGACCAGCATCTATCCCAATGCCGTCAACGTTCCGATTGCCTGCGGCGGTGTCACGGTGATCCCCGGCGACATCATCGTCGCCGACGACGACGGGGTGGTGGTGCTTCCCGTCGTGATGGCCCCGAAGGTGATCGAAGAATCACAGAAGCATCATGATTGGGAGGAGTTTTCGCGAGTGAAGCTCATGGAGGGCGGACCGTTGCAACGCTACTATCCGCTGCATGACGATGCCCGCGGAGAGTACGAGGAGTGGCGCAAAACAAATCGCCTGGAGAACCCGAGTTAGTCAGCAGGCCTTGGCGATCAGTTTTGCCAGGCAATCGCCAGCCTCGGTCCCCGGCACGCCAAGATCTCTGACACTGTCCATGTGGTTGCGGTTCGGGAGCACATCCGATGTTACCAACGATCCCTGCCGCAGCAAGCTTGCTTTGAATCGATCGGCTTGCTGATGGAAGGGTGGCGTCTCGTTGGCTCCGACCAGAACCGCCGCCTTGGTTTGAGCATCATGCCGACGGGCGAGAGGTGTGAACATGGCGACTTCCTCGTCGGTTATTCCAATCTCGTTGGCGAGAAAGGAATCCTGGAGCGGCTTCAAATCATAGAGTCCGCTCAGGAGAAGGGCTGCCCTCACATTCGAGGGGGTATGCTCGCCCTCGAACAGAAACGTTGCAAGATGGGCTCCTGCCGAATGACCACTGACAGTCAGGGCCGCCGGGCTTCCGCCATGATCGGCGATGTTGGCCAGGACCCACTGCTTGGCGCGGCGCACCTGGTCGACGATCCTCGCCATTCGGACCTTGGGCATCAGAGCATAATCGAGGATGACGGCGATGGCCCCGGCCTGGGTAATCGTCGTCGCCATGTATGAGTAGTCGCGCTTGGAGAACATTCTCCAGTAGCCGCCATGGACAAAGATGTGCACCGGTAGCGCCGTTCTTTTGCCCGCAGGAAAGAACAGGTCCATGGTCTCGGTCGGATCCGGTCCGTAGGCCACGTCTGCTGCCATCGGAATGGCGGCGCGGGCGACCTCGCTGCGGTCAACAATGTCCTGCACGATTTGGTCAAAATCAGCAACGTGGTCGCGGATGCGAAAGGGATCGCCTTGCATTCTTCTTCAGCTCACATGCAGACGGCGAGGTATTTCGCCTCCAGGAACTCGGCAATGCCGTGATGCTGCCCTCCCTCGCGGCCGAGCCCACTTTGCTTGACGCCGCCGAAGGGAGCTGCCGGATCAGACATCAGCCCGCGGTTGAGAGCGATCATCCCGGCCTCGATGCGGGAAGCCACCCGCATGCCGCGCGCCAGATCGCGCGTGTAGATGTAGGCAGCAAGTCCATATTCGGTGTCATTGGCGCGCGCGATGACCTCGGCCTCCGTTTCGAAGCTGGAGATTGGCGCCACCGGCCCGAATATCTCCTCATGCGCCATCTTTGCGTCGCCCGGCACGTCGCGAAGCACTGTCGGAGGGTAGAAGAAACCGCGCCCGGACAGGACTGAGCCGCCGCACATGACCCGCGCGCCGCGTGTGACCGCGTCGACGACAAGGCGGTCTATCTTCTCGACCGCCTTTTTCGTGATCATTGGCCCGCATTCCGTGTCCGGATCAGTGCCAGGGCCGACCTTGAGCGACGACATCCGCTTCTCGAGGCCATCGCAGAAGGCTTCGTAGATGCCAGATTGCACATAGAGGCGGTTTGCGGCCGTGCAGGCCTCGCCGGCGTTGCGCATCTTGGCCACCATTGCACCATCGAGCGCCGCTTCGAGATCGGCGTCGTCGAACACAATGAACGGTGCGTTGCCGCCGAGTTCCATCGAACACGAAACCACATGCCTGGCAGCCTCTGCCAGCAGAGCGCGACCCACACCCGTCGAACCGGTGAAGGAGAGTTTGCGCACCCGCGGATCGGCCAGCATGGCGGCTGTCAAAGGCCCGGGACTGGAGGTTGTCAGGACGTTGACCACCCCTGGTGGAACGCCCGCGTCCTGGTAGAGCGCGGCGAGCGCATAGGCGGTGAGGGGTGTCTCACTGGCTGGCTTCAGGATCACCGTGCATCCCGCGGCAAGTGCCGGCGCGATCTTGCGCGTCGCCATCGCGGCAGGAAAATTCCAGGGCGTGATCAGGATGCAGATGCCGACGGGTTCGTAGTCGACCACAATGCGATTGGTGCCGGAAGGCGCAGTACCGAATTCACCGGTAATGCGAACGGCCTCCTCGGCATTCCAACGGAAAAATTCCGCGGCATAAGCGATCTCGCCGCGGGCATCCCGCAGGGCCTTGCCGTTTTCCAATGCGATGAGAGTAGCCAGTGCCTCCGATCGGTCCGTCATCAGTTCGAAGCAGCGTCGGAGGATCTCGGAACGCTTTCGCGGCGGCGTTGTTCGCCAGTCATCGGCTGCCTTGGCAGCGGCGTCAATGGCGGCGGCCGCGTCCTCCAAGGTCGCATCGGGTACGGCCGCGATGATGGCTTCCGTCGACGGATCAATGACCGGAATTACCCTGCCATCCACGGACTGCCGCCATTGGCCGCCAATATACAGCCCGTGCGAGATTGTGTGGAAGTCGCTGATGCCCTGATCGTCAGCCAGAACCTGTGAAAACGTGTTCATCTCGATATTCCCGATTGTTACATGATGCTGGCGAGGTCGCCATCAAAGGCCGCCTGGACCAGGTGTCGCATGGTCCGCAAATCGAATGGACGCGGGTTGTTCTTGATGAGGCGCTCGATACCGATCGCCTGTTCCGCCGTCCAATCGAGCTTATCTGCGGGCAGCCCCAGCTCGGCTAACGAGGAGGTGATCCCGATCGCCCCAAACAGCCGGCTGACTTCGGCAATGGTCGCGTCGGCCAACTCGTCGGGCGTCCGGCCTTTACCATCGAGGCAGAGCGCGTTGGCGATCTCGACCATCTCGGTCGCTGCGGCTGTTTTGTTGTACTTCATGACGTACGGCAACATGGTGGCGACGCCCAATCCGTGAGCGGTGTGGGTTATCGCGCCAACCGGATATTGCACGGCATGCGCTGCCGCCGTGCCGGCCGTTCCGAACGCGCAGCCGGCTGCCAGTGCACCCATCATGACGTCGGCCCGGGCGTCCTCGTCAGAGGGCCGGCCGCATGCCGTTTCAAGGCTTCGGCCAAGCAGCTTGATCGCCAGCAGGGCGAAATGATCGGTCAAGGCGGTTTTGCCGATAAAGACATGGTTCTGCGGAAGGCCGGGATCGGTCCCCCGCCTGGCGGCCGTGAACGCCTCGATTGCGTGCGTCAGCGCGTCGGCGCCTGCGATCGCCGTCAATCCCGGCGGGCATGTCATCGTCAGCTCAGGGTCGCAGATGGCCGCGGCCGCGATCAGATACGGGCTGGAGATGCCGACCTTCAGCGTGCGATCCGGATCCGAGATCACGGCAACCGGGGTCACTTCAGAGCCGGTGCCGGCTGTCGTCGGCACCGCAATCAGCGGCAGCGTCGGGCCGGGCACCTTGAACTCGCCGTAGTAATCCTGGAGCTGACCGCCGTGACTGATGAGCAGCGCGGCGCATTTCGCCATGTCGAGACAACTGCCGCCGCCAATGCCGATCACCACGTCGGGCGCGAACTTCCGTGCTTCCTCGACGCAGACGGCAACGGTGTCCCGAGGAACGTCGGGCAGCACACGATCATGCACCAGTACGTCTATCGAGGCGGCTCGCAGCCCAGTGACAATCTCTGCGAACGGGCCCGTTGCGGCAAAACGTTCATCGGTGCAGACGAGCACGCGACGCCCGAGCCTGGCCGCGACAACCGGAATGACGTGGCGTTGGCCCTTCCCGAAGAGGATTTCGCGCGGCAGCCTTAGGGCAGCGAAAAGGCTCATGACCTGCATTCTGTGATGATGTCCGGATTGGAATGCGAGATGGCGTTCAACTCGGCCCCAAGGCCGGGTTCGATGTAAAACCCGTCTCGCAACGCGGTTGCGTATCGACGTGCCGAACCATCGTCCGCAACGCTGGCGGTCCGTTCAGCAGGTGAGGAAGCACGGGCTGCCAGGGCGGCACGCTGTTCCACCAGGGCCACTGCAAATTCGATTGCTTTGTCTCCTAGCTGCCGCAAATGATATCCTCGATAAAATCGTATAGGATATAGGATTGCATTCGCCGGAGCATCGTGTTAGCAACTCAATGTGTCAAGAGGCAAAACATGCAGGCCATTAACTTACTCAATGCGGACGATACGAACCTCGGCGGCGGGCGTATCCAGCGCTCCAGCAGCCTGGTTGAGGACGTCTACGAAGCGATCTTTGCGCAACTCATGTCGCTGAAGATTGCGCCGGGCTCGCGCATCACCGTCGACAGCCTGGTCAAGGAATTCAACGTATCCCACACGCCGATCCGCGAGGCGCTCGGCCGGCTCGAAGGCGAAGGCCTGGTGCTGAAGACGCATCTGATCGGTTACCGCGCTGCGCCGCAGATCACGAAACGGCGGTTTGACGAACTTTATGAGCTTCGCCTGCTGCTCGAACCTCATGGCGCAGCCAAGGCAGCCGCGCTCATGGACGAGGTAAAGCTCGCGCAGCTTCAGACGTCGGCCGGCGTCATGGCGCGCCGTGAGGGCAAGGACGAGCGCCTGCGGTATTCCAACTTCGCCCGCCAGGATGCCATTTTCCATGACAAGGTCATGGAATTCGCCAACAACGAACTCGTGCGCGAGACATTGGCGCACCAGCACACCCACTTCCACATATTCCGCCTGATGTTCCATTCGCGCGTCACCGAGGAGGCACTTGACGAGCATGAGGCCATCCTGGCAGCTTTCGCTGCGGCCGATCCTGCCGCTGCCGAGCAGGCGATGCGTCGCCATATCGAGCATTCCCGCGACCGTTTGTTGCTGGCGTTCGACTGAAACTGTCCCGATGTCCCCGTACCCGCCGTTGACGGTCATCACGCAGGCCAACGAAGACTACTTCCCCGATTCACCCTTCTAGAAACTCCAACCTACCAGGCGAGTACAGGTCTCGCCCGGCCGTTGTCACAGGAAAGGAAGTACCATGCCAGGCAAAAAGATCCTGATGCTGACCGGTGAATTCACCGAGGAATACGAAATCTTCGTCTACCAGCAGGCGATGGAAGCGGTGGGCCATACCGTTCACGTCGTGTGCCCAGACAAAAGCGCCGGAGACCTGATCAAAACATCGCTGCACGATTTCGAGGGCGATCAGACCTACACCGAAAAGCTCGGCCACTATGCGCTGATCAACAAGACCTTTTCCGACGCTGAGAAGCAGTTGGAGCAATACCACGCTGTGTACTGCGCCGGCGGCCGTGGCCCCGAATACATCCGCACCGACAAGCGCGTACAGGCGATGGTGCGCCACTTCCACGAAACCAAGAAGCCGATCTTCACGATCTGCCACGGCGTGCAGATCCTGATTGCGGTGGACGGCGTCGTGCGTGGCAAGAAGGTCGGCGCACTGGCGGCTTGCGAGCCCGAAGTGACGCTTGCGGGCGGCACCTATATCGACCTGTCTCCAACGGAGGCATATGTGGATGGCACGATGGTTTCGGCAAAGGGCTGGACGGCCCTTGCAGCGTTCATCCGCGAATGTTTGAAGGTGCTGGGAACGGAAATCCGTCACGCGTAAGCGTTTGCTTCCGACGCGTTCCAGAGGATGCGTCGGTTCCCTTGAAGGGCGGGTCGACTACATCATTCAACAAGTCCGATAAGCGAACGCGTCAACGTTGCTCTTGCCGACGCCAGGTGCGCTCGGCAGGCCCGCTCAATCCGGTCAGATTCGCGGCTTTCGAGCGCATCGATATAGGCGAGATGCTCGAGGATTGCCGCCTGGTTGCGCTGCTTTTCGTCCTGCTTGTTCCACTGATAGTGGTAGTGAAAAATGAACGTGATGATGTCGTAGAAATCATCGATGAAGCGGTTCGGTGATGCCTCGTTTATGAGCCGGTGAAACCGGTTGTCCAGGCCGGAGAAGTCATGAAAACGGCCTTCAATTCGCTCCAGCAGGTCGGCATGCGCCATCTTGAGCGCAGCGAGTTTCGACCATAGGGGAGAACTGTGCGGCTGTAGTGAAAATAGTTGCGCCGAACGCAGTTCGAACATTACTCGGATCTCGAAGAGCTCAAGTGCAAAGCCTTCGGTGAAGCCCTTGAAAAGCCAGCCTGTATTCGGCCGTTTCTCGATCAGTCCAAACCGGCTGAAGCGGATCAGGAATTCGCGAATTCCGTTGGTCGCAACGCCGAATTGGCGCGCAAGCTCGAGCTCATTGATGCTGGTTCCAGGCCTGGTGTCACCCCGCAGCATCCACTCCATGAATTGCTGTTCGACATGCTTGGCGCGAGGTGTGGTTTCGGCGTCCGGATAGTAATCGTTGTCGCTGACCGGGCGGCCCGTCGACCTGAGGCCGTGGCGTTCGGTGATAAGTTCGCGGTGAACCAGTTCCCGCAAAACCTTTCTGACGGTTGTGCGGCTGACGCACATTCGCCGTCTAAGCTCATTTTCGGAAGGAAGTTCACCGGCCAGTTGCCCGTCGCGCAGCATATTCGCAGCCCGATTGAAGGCCTTCTTGTAGACGGTGTCGGTTCTCATCGGATTTTCCTTGGGAACTATAGCTTGTCCTTTTAGCATGAACTTTATCCATAAAAAACAACTTGACCCGGCCTGGCCGGTTGTTTTTTATCGATAAGAAGAGGACCTGAACACGAATTGAGTTTTTGACGACGCGGCTCGTACAAGCCGCGGCGGGGAGGGGAAATTTGCCTGAAACGGGAAACACCGGCACGACTGTCGGCGAGGCAGCGTTGCCGGCATCGAGGAAGTCAGAAGCCGTTCCCGGCCTTGCGCTCGGCCTGATGCTGCTGAGCGCTGGTCCGGTGGTCATCCTGGTGCTGCTGATCGCCGTCCTCAGCTTTCTGTCGCCCTATTTCCTGACGGGACGCAATCTCAGCAACATCCTCGCCCAGACGGCCGTCATCTCGGTTGTCGCGATGGGCCAGCATCTGGTCATCCTGACACGCGGCATCGATCTCTCCGTCGGCTCGAACCTTGCGCTGGCTTCCGTCGTCGGCGCGCTGAGCTTTCATGCCGGCGCTCCCGCCATCATCGTGATCGCCGTGATGGTTGGCTGCGGTGCCGCGGTCGGCGCCATCAACGGGCTCTTCTACGTCTTCGGCCGGCTGCCGCATCCTTTCATCATCACGCTGGCGACATTGAGCATCGCCAAGGGGCTGGCCCTGCAACTGGCCGATGGCCGCGCCATTCCTGGCATGCCGGATTCGATCGATGCGCTTGGCCGCGAGGCGGTCTGGGGCCTGCCTGGATCGATTTTCGTCGTTGCGGGCGTTGCCGCGGTTCTTTCCGTCATGGCTAAAACCATGGTCTGGGGGCGCTGGATTTATGCCGTCGGCGGCCGGCCCGACGCCGCGCTGCGCATGGGCATTCCCGTGTCCTGGGTGCTGGTTTCGGTCTATGTCATCTCAGGGCTGTGCGCCGGCATCGGTGCCGTCATCCTTGCCGGCCGCACCGACGCCGGTTCGCCGCTGTTCGGCAATCTGCTGGAACTGGACACGATCGCGGCGGTGATCATTGGCGGCGCCAGCTTTCTTGGCGGCCGCGGCCACCTCGGCCATGCCTTGATCGGCGCCATCATGATCGGCGTTATCCGCAACGCGCTCAACCTGCTCAACGTCAATGTCTTTTTCCAGCTCATCGTCATCGGCGTGGTCATCGTGATCGCGGTCGAGTCCGACGTGCTGCGCAATTACCTCGAAGGGCGTGTGCGTGTGCTGCAAACCGGAAGGCAGTCATGAGCGCCGCTGCGGATAACGCCGATCACGCGGTCACGGCGGACAATCCCGTGCTGGCGGTACGCGGTGCTACCAAGCGTTTCGGTTCGGTTCTGGCCCTCGACGATGTCAGCATCGAGGTGCGGCGCGGCGAGATCGTCGGCCTGCTCGGCGACAATGGCGCGGGCAAATCGACGCTGACCAAATGCATCAGCGGGGTGCACCAACTCGATGCCGGCGCGATCCTTTTGGACGGTGCGCCAACGCAGATACGCTCCCCTGCGGATGCGCGCTTCGCCGGCATCGAGACCGTCTATCAGGATCTGGCGCTGTTCGACAATCTGACGCCGGGACAGAACTTCTTTGCCGGTCGCGAGCTGGCTGGCCCGCAATGGCTTCCGCGCGGCCTGCGATTTCTGCAGCAGCGCCGGATGGACGCCGAGACCCGCGCTCTGCTGGCAAACCTGAAAGTTACGCTGCCGCGGCTGGATGCCGTCGTCGCCATGATGTCTGGCGGTCAAAGGCAAGCGATCGCCGTGGCTCGCTCGACCGTGTTCGCCCGCAAGGTTGTCATTCTGGATGAGCCGACCGCCGCACTCGGCCTGCGTGAATCATGCCAGGTGCTCAATCTGATCGCTGCGCTGCGCGACCAGGGCAATGCCGTCATCCTGATCACTCACAACATGGAACACGTCGTCGAGCTCGCCGATCGCGCGGTGGTGCTTCGCCAGGGCCGCAGGGTCGGCGAACTGGTGCCGACCAAGGGCAACAAACAGGAACTGGTTTCCATGATCGTTGGAGCCTGACCCGTTCGAAATTTGGGGACCTTTCAGGTCCGCAAATGCCTGAAGCGTCTCCCGCCGGGAGGCGTCTCAATCCAAGGGAGGAATACAATGCCAATGAACCGAAAACTGTTCGCAGGGCTGGTGATCGCTGTTGCGTTTTCCGTGCCGGCTTCGGCCGCAGACAAGATCAAGGTTGGCCTGATTACGAAATTCCCGGTGCCGTTCTACTCGACCATGGAGGACGCCGCCAAGAAATACGCGGCCGCTCATCCGGAGATCGAACTGGTCACCGGCCAGGGCCAGGCGGCTACCGACATCGAAGGTCAGATCGCACTGATCGAGTCCATGATCACGCAGGGCGTCAAGGGGCTGGCAATCACGCCGGTCGACCCGACGGTCGCGCCGGCGCTCGACAAGGCGGTGGCCGCCGGCATCAAGGTGGTCCTCGTCGACAACAGCATTCCCAACTGGAAAGGCCAGACGGCATTGGTCTCGACCAACAACCTCAACGGCGGCAAGATCGCCGGAGAGTATCTTAAAACGGTGCTCAAGAGCGGTGACAAGATCGGTATCCTGCAAGGCGTTCCCGGGGTGCCGACTCTGGATGACCGGGTCACGGGCATGATGGAGGGATTGGGCGACGTCAAGGTCGATGTCGTCGGCAAGGGCGCAACCAACTGCACGCTGGAACTTGGCACGTCAGTGACCGAAGACATCCTCACCGCCAATCCCGATCTCAAGGCGATCTACTCGGCCTGCGGTCCGCCGATCCCTGGCGCCGTCAAGTCGATCAGCAATGCCGGCATTGCCAACGACAACCTCATAGTGGTCGGCTTCGACGCGTGCTGCGGTGAGATCGAAGCGATCAAGTCGGGGGCGGAGGACGCCAGCGTAGCTCAATTTCCGGCGAAAATGGGTGAGCTTGGCATCGACACTGTCGTCAAGGCCATCCGCGGGGAACCCGTCGAGGCCAATGTGGATACCGGCGCCGGACTGGTGACGCTGCGGAACGTCAAGGACTTCGAGTGATCCACCAGCGGTGGGGGGGGGGGGGGCCCCCGCGCCCCGCCGCGGTCACCGCGTCGAGACAATTGTCCACCCCGGCCCCGGCGGGGTCCGGCTGCTCACCTCCTACTATGCCTTTTCACCCCCCCGGGGGGGGGGGTTTCCCCCCGCCCCACCACTTCCTGTTGCCGGACTCCAGCTTAGCAAGGGGGGTGAATTCTAGTCATGGGCCCCACCATCAAAGTCGTGCGATGCGCTGAGCCGGGCAGGCTGGTGTTTGAGGAGCAGCAGGCATCAGGCACTCCGCCCGAAGGCTGGGCACTGATCAATGTCGCCTATGTCGGGATATGTGGAACCGACTACCACATCTTCGAGGGCAGGCATCCTTATCTCGCCTATCCGCGCGTCATGGGCCATGAGGTTTCGGGAACAATCGCGGCAATCAACGCGCCCGTGGACCTGTCGGTCGGAGAGCAAATCCTCGTCAACCCCTATCTTGCCTGCGGAAATTGTGCCGCCTGCCGCCAGGGAAAGCCGAACTGCTGCATGTCGATCGAGGTGCTTGGCGTGCACCGTGACGGTGCCATGAGCGAGCAGATTCTCGTGCCGGCGCAGAACTTGATACCAGCGGCCGGCCTGTCACCGGTCGAGGCTGCCACGGTCGAGTTTCTGGCCATCGGTGCTCACGCGGTGCGCAGATCCATGGCGGGGCCGGGCATTCGCGCCTTGGTTATCGGCGCCGGGCCGATCGGCCTCGGCACCGCGCTTTTTGCGTGCATAGCGCACCTCACCGTGACCGTCATGGACGTCGATGCCGAGCGGCTGGCCTTTGCCGCAAGGCAATTGGGCTTCCTGGTGATCGACGCGTCGAAGAGACCGATCGTCGAAACGATAGCGGAGCGAACTGCGGGAGCAGGTTTCGACGTCGTCTTCGACGCCACGGGAAACAGCCGTTCGATGCAGGCTGCCTTTGCCTATGTTGCCCATGGTGGCGTCATGGTGATGGTCAGCGTCGTGCCGGACGACATAACCTTCTCAGATCCAGAGTTCCACAAGCGGGAAATGATGCTGATCGGCAGTCGCAACGCGACGCGTAGCGATTTCCAGCACGTCATTGCCTCGATCCGCGCTGGAAAAATACCAATCGACCGACTCGTCACCCATCGCACTACCCTGCGAGACAGCCCACGCGATATTGCGATCTGGGCGCAGCAGAAGTCCGGTCTGATCAAGGCCGTTGTCGACGTGGCTGGATCTGGCTGACGTCAGCAAACACAATCAAGATATGTGACCGCAGCCCTGATGCCGCATTATGGGAGGGGGAGTTGCTCGGTGAGGCCAGGCTAAGCGGCGCGCTTGACACGGTATTCGGAGTGGGTTTCCTCAGTGAACAATTGTCCCTGCCGAACTGGCTTGGCGTTTCACTGATCGCAGCGGCCGCAGTTCTCGTCGCATACAAAGGATGAACGATCCTTCCGGCACAAACGTGTTCCACGCCAAGTCCGCCGGCTATTCGCACCGGTTGAGTATCCGACGTCGCTATTCTATATGATGCGTGATGTTTGATGCGCACCAAGCAGGGCAACATGAGAACCACACTGGCGATCGATGACGATGTCCTGGTTGCAGCCAAGGCCATCGCCCGGCAGCAGGATCGCAGCCTCGGCGAGGTCATCACCGATCTCGCCCGGCGCTCGCTGCGTCGGCCTCCAGCCGGCGGCGAGCGCAACGGGATTCCTCTACTGTCGCCTCGGCCGGATGCACCTCCTGTCACGCTTGAGACGGTCGCCTTGCGAGACGAACTGCCGTGACGCTCCTGCTCGATGTCAATGTGCTGATCGACTGATAGATCCTGGCCACGTCGCCCATGACGACGCGCATGGCTGGTTCGAAAAAGAGGTAACGCGGCGTGGGCTACGTGTCCCATCACCGAGAATGGCGTTCTGCGCATCGTCGGCAACCAAAGATATCCCAATTCTCCCGGCTCGCCCGCAATCGTTGCGCAAATCGTTACCAAGTTGCGGACCCTTCCCGGGCACAGCTTCTGGCCCGACGATGTGAGCCTGGTTGGCTCCGGCGACATTGATGCAGCCAAAATCTGACCTCGGCGCAGGTGACGGCTACCTACCTTCTCGCGCTCGGCAAGGCGCGCGGCGGCCAACTGGCCAGCTTTGACCGCAAGCTGTCAGCGGCGGCCGTGAAGGGCGGGAAGTCTGCACTGCATCTGATTCCAACAAGGTAGGGACTCTTCGGTGCGGTCTACCTTCGATCTTCTCGGGTTTCTTCGGCGAGAAAGTCGCGGTGGTCCAGAGGCAGCACGGAATCGAGAGCGTCAAAGACTTCTGCACGTCGAATAACATAGGCAGGTGGTCGAGCGAAGAGGTCAATTGCCATTCGCGAGCGGCCCGAGAATTTGGACTCCCTGGCGGCGTGCGGCAAGTGCGAGCTTCCGATCGAGGGTGGCCAGCGGCAACTCGGTTTCGATTGCCAGCGCCAGATAGGCGGCGTCATAGGCGCTGAGCCCGTGCGAAGCCGCTAATGTCAGCACTGCGCCGTCCGACCCGCCGCCGGCGTCCTCCAGCGGCAATCGGCGCAGCCGTGCCATGGTGGTGGCAGCTTCGCCCGCCGCGATGCGGCCACGCCGCTCGGCCATCAATACGACGTTACGCGCCTCGTGCCAGAACAGGGAAGGGACAGGCGCCGTTGCTCCCGGCAATCGTCGCATCAGGGCGGCCGCCGCCTCACTGTCTTCATCAGGAAGAATCCAGGCAGCGGCCATGGAAAAGTCGACAACGAAAGGCATCAGACGATGATCGCCATCAAGCGCGACGCCCTTCATCGCGCCAGGCCCGAATTTCGTCCTGCGTCACGGGCTTGGCGCGAGCGCGGGCAGCGCTGATCTCTTCGATCACGGCTTCGACATCGTTGCGCCGTTGAATCCGCGACAGTTTAGCGATGGGATCGTTGCCGCGCGAAATAATCACCTCCTCGCCGGCTTCTACCCTTGAAAGCAGTTCCGAGAGATGCGTTTTGGCCTCGCCAACTTTCACCGTGATGGTCATTTTCCTGTCCTTGCGCGCGTCGGGTCAACGTGGCGAGCCATGTTCATTACCGAGCTGAGTGTAGATTGCTCGACAATCGCGCTTGCACGCGACGATAGGCGCAATCCTGCCCCTTGGTCAAGGCTTGGTCAAGTCACTGCCGACCCCTCGCACGCCGCAAGGCGGGCCGTCTCTTGACAAGGTGAAATCGTTCTGGAGCAACGGCTTCTGATCATGCGCAGTGTCTGATTTTGCGGGCGGAATCTTGCGCAACTTGTCGCGGTTATCGCACTCCAGTGGATCGCGAGTGGCTATCTGACCATAGTTTGCGGGGCATTCTTCTTCGGGCGTTCGCGCTTGGACGCGCAGCGCCGACCTCTCGCCGTCTCTGTTGCCGTAGCACGACAACCCGATCACGCGGCTCTTCCCCAGGCCCGCGACCCATCTGGACAGTTCGGCCTTGCCCCAAATTGCCCTTTCAGCTGAAACGATTAGGGCGGAACGTTGCAAGCATGGGATGCGGATTGCCAGAGGCGATTTCTTTGGCAAGCAATTCGCCGACGATCAATCCAAGCGTGGCGCCGCTGTGGCTGAAGGCGACGTGAAGTTCGGCAACGGTCTCGACGCAGCCAAGCACTGGCTCGCCGTCGCCGGGGATGGGCTTCGGGCCAACTGCATAGGCAGCGAGTTGGAGCCGCGGATTGCCCTCGAGCACCGCACTAGCCTCCTCGAGCAGTCCTTTGACGGTCTTGTCGTGCACGGTGTAGGTTCCGTCAGAGTTGACCACGACTTCTTCCTCCGACCACGCCGAATCCAAAACAAGTGCGCCGTCCGGCGTCGGGCGAACCGCCACGCGGGGCGTATTCAGCACGGCACGGAGCTCGGTCTTGATCGGCTTGGTCTTCAAGAGAAGTGAAATTGGCGTGGCGTCGGGGACACGAACTCCGATCTCTGCGAGCATGATAGGCGTCGCTGGCCCGACCGCAAGGACCACTGCATCCGCCTTTACCGGCACACCGTCGGCAGTGACGACGCCACGCGCGCGACCACCTGTGGCATCTATCCGGACGCGTCCAGCGTCCCGAACAAACTTGCCGCCGCTGGAGCGGAACTCATTGAGCAGCAGACTGATCAAAGACGGCAGGTCAACCCATCCTTCGCCGGGATTGAAGATGGCACCCTGGGGGGTAATTGCGCTCGCGTTGACGCCGGGCACCACTGCACCGACTTCGGCAGGGCCGAGCAGAAGCGCGTCATAACCAATATCCTGCTCCAGCTGGCAGACGGACGCGATCTGGTTCGTCTCGTCATCCGCATCCCAGGTGAGGCCGCCGTCAAAGCGAAGCCACGATCCCGTTTCCGGCCTTGTGGCGGCCAGGGTCCGATAACGGTCGATGCCTGCAAGCCTCAAGCGGTGGTAGGCAGTGTCCGCACGTCGCGCTGAGTTCAGCCAGGAAAGTGAACGGCCGGATGCACCGTTGGCTGGCGCGCCGTCGTTGACAACCGTTACATCAAGGCCAAGACGAGCAAGGTGCAATGCGGAAGAGATGCCGAAGATGCCCGCGCCGATAACAACGACATGGCGCGGCTTTGGTGATGCAGTCATGGAGAAATCCTTCTTCGCAGAAGCCGGGCTGGGAGTTGTTGGATGGCTGCAGAGCGCGGCGGAACTAATAGTCGGTGAGCTTCTTCATGTAGCGCCGGCCCTCAAGCATTGGCCGGCCGCGCAGGGCGGCCAGCTCGTAGGCAAAACGCCAAAGCGTGTCGAAGAAGACCAAGGGCACGAGATAGGGTTTGATGTGTTCGGACATACCACTGAGGTCGAGTTCAGCTCCATCGAGCACCAGGACGTTTTCCCGGCTGCCGTACTTGAAAAGGAAGTCTCGGGCACGTTCGGGAAGGCTCCGCGTTTCGTCCAAACCCACTAAGACCACGAAGCAAGCGTCCCGGTCGACCACCTCAAATGGGCCGTGAAAGAACTCGTTGGCGTGTATGGCCTGCGAATCGTACCACTGCATCTCCATCAACACGCAGGTGGCGTACGAATAGGCCGCACCATAGCTGGCACCGCTGGCCAGTGTGTGGATCGCATTGCGCGGCGCGAAACGGGGGGCGAAGGCCTGAAACCGGTCGGCATAGGTCCGGTGCGCACGCTCGATCGCCGGCTGAAGATGGCTCAGGCTCCTCAGCAGATCGGCAGTTAGCCCGGCATCCTCCCGAGCATCGATCAGGCCGGCGAGCAACATATAGAGCACGCCGTAGTTGCTGCAGGCTGAATCGATTGCTTTGCCCGTCGTGTAGGAGGCCTGGTAGGCGACTGCGTGGTCGACCGCCAGCGCGAGGGGCGATATCTGGTCGAGCGTCATGCCGATTGTCGTTGCGCCTCGATCCTTTGCATGATTGGCCGCTCGCACAGTTTCGCGGGTGGTGCCGGTCTGCGAGCAAAGGACAACGAGCGCGTCAGGTCCCAACCGTCGCGGGTCTCGGCAGACGAACTCATCCGCGTTGTAGATGTCGCAGGCGAATGCGCCGCTGTGACGGTCGACGAAGTATTTGCCTGCCATCATGATCGAGAGCGAACCGCCGCACGCCACGAGGAATAGGTGCGAAAACTGCCTGCCCGCCGTAGCGGTCAGGGCGCGTTCCACGTCGGCGGGCAGGGCGGAAATCATGAGCTTCCTCGTCTCGTTGGCAGAGCTAGGGGCCGGCCCACAATTGACAGGTGGGCGGCCATTGTGCGAACGTTATCACACTCTTTAAACTGAAAGTCCTGCAATGGTCAAGATTGCCGCGATAGGCGATAACGTGGTCGATTGTTATCTTGCTCGCGGCGAGATGTATCCTGGTGGAAATTGCCTCAATGTCTCGGTTTATGTCAGCCGCTTCGGCGGGCGATCGGCCTATGTCGGAGCGATCGGCAAAGACCGGGCAGGGGACCTTATCTGCACTGCACTGGCGTCGGAGCGCGTGGACATCACCCGATTACGGCGTCTCGAGGGACCGACCGCTTACTGCCTCATAGGTCACCGCAACGCCGATCGGATTTTCCTGGACTTCGATCTCGGAGTTTCGGTGTTTACGCCGACGCAAGAAGATCTGGATTTTCTCTCGGGCTTTCAGGCCGTCCACATCGGCCAGTCCAGCGGTTTGGACCCGTGGGTTGCCGCTGTATCAAGTAAGTCACTGTTGTCTTATGACTTTTCCACGCGACGGGATCCGAGACATCGACGCGAGATTGGGCCCCATTGCTATCTGGCTTGTGTCTCGGGTGACGGTCTCGACGACAAGGAATTGGCTGCAATCGCAGCCGAACTGCTTGCATGTGGTTCAAAGTGGGTTCTTGTGACTCGCGGTCGAGCCGGCGCGGTGCTTCACGGCGACACCGTCTCTTACCGAACCCCGGCGCGGTTGGTCAAACCCGTCGACACCCTGGGCGCGGGCGACACCTTCATCGCCAGAACGCTATTCGGCCTGCTTAAGAAGGAGGCGCCTCAAGACATCCTGAGCCATGCCGCGGACGCGGCGGCTGCTACCTGCCAGTACTACGGGGCGATCGGCCATGCGACAGCAATCGACTTAGGAAAGATGACGCCGGAGATCCCCCGCGCTTAACACTGGAAACCATCTAGCTGAGAAATTCTCCGAAACAATTGACGCGTGAAATGGACAATGCTAGAGAAAATGATAACGTTCTCACCTTCCTGGCCGAACGCCGTCCAAGAGCGTTTTGATAGATGAGACGTCGAGTGGGATCGCAAGGCCGAGTTCGGCCAATCGTAAGAGGAGAAGACATGCACACGAATTCGAGCAGGCGCCTACTTTCGAAATCCGGTCTGGCGCTGACGATCGCGCTGTTGACAGGACTTGGCACGTTGGCCTCGTCAACTCAGGCAAACGCGGCGGACAACCCTTATAACCTCATCGACCCGACGGTGATCAGCGTCGGAACCATGGGCGATGCGAAACCCTATGTCTTCACCGATGCCAACGGCAACTTCACCGGCTTCGACGCCGAACTCTTCCGTGATGTGGCGCGCCGGCTCGGGTTCAAGGAGGAGCAGGTCGTTTTCACCGGCCAGGAATTCTCGGCGCTGCTGCCCTCCGTTGCCAACGGCCGCTTCGATGTCGCTGTCGCCGCCATCGGCACAACGGCGCAGCGCAAGAAGACCGTGGATTTTGGCGACGGCTATCTCGCCGGCTACCTGTCGATCATTTCGGCGGATCCGGCACTGACGAGCAATGAGAGCACCGCCGGAAAGCGCATCGGCGTGATCCAGGGAACGCTGCAGGAAATCTATGCCGAGAAGAACCTCAAGGGCGACATTGTCAAATTTCCCGACAACAACACTGCGGTGGCGGCGCTGAATAACGGGACGATTGATGGCCATTTCACTGACTATGAGTCGGCCAAGCAGTATGTGGAGCGCTATAAGAACCTGAAGATTACAATGAACGTGCCGTCCTTCGACGCGCCGGCCGGGTTCGTGGTCAAGAAAGGCAACGATGCCTTCCGCGAGGCGCTCAACAAGGCGCTGCGCGAGGCCATGGACGATGGCACCTGGAAACGGCTGCATGAGAAGTGGTTCCCGGGCACTCCGATGCCGGATCAATATCTGCCCAAGAAGTAAATTCGCGCGTATTCATTTTCGTTTCCGGCCGGGCCCGTCAGCAACGGTGCCCGGCCGAGTTATAGATGGACTTGATATGAGCTGGTTCGATACCTTCGCCCGCAGCTTCCTTGATTTCCAGGCGATGGCAGAAGTTCTGCCAAACATGGTGATGGTCGGCCTCAAGAACACTTTGATCCTGGCCCTTGCCTCGACGTTTTTCGGGACGCTGATCGGTATCGTCCTCGCAGTCATGGGAATTTCAGAGAACCGGCCGCTGAAACTCCTTGCCCGAGTCTACACCGATATCTTCCGTGGGCTTCCTGCCATTGTCACAATCCTGATCATTGGCCAAGGCTTCGCGCGGTTGGGCCGAGATCTGTTCGGTCCATCGCCTTATCCGCTGGGCATTCTGGCGCTCAGCCTGATCGCCGGAGCCTACATCGGGGAGATTTTCCGCGCCGGCATTCAGAGCGTCGAGCGGGGTCAGATCGACGCCACGCGCACTCTCGGTATGACGTATGGCCAAGGCATGCGCCTGGTGGTGATCCCGCAAGGCATCCGTCGCGTCCTGCCTGCACTGGTCAACCAGTTCATCGGCAATGTCAAAGACTCCAGCCTGGTCTATTTCCTTGGTCTGCTCGCCTCCGAACGCGAACTGTTCCGCGTCGGCCAGGACCAGGCTGTGCTGACCGGCAACTTGTCGCCCCTATTGCTGGCCGGAGTGTTCTATCTCGTGATCACGGTGCCGCTGACCCATCTCGTCAACTACATCGACGCGCGCATGCGCGTCGGCAAACGAATAACCGCCGTGCAGAGTGGCCTCCAAGAGGTCGCCGAGCTTGCCGAAGCCGTCGTGCCGGGAGCAGCGACGTTGCCTGCAGCAGCGCCCACACGCTTCAAGGGTGGCGGCATCGAGGTCAAAAATATCGACATGGCCTACGGCGCCGTCCAGGTGCTGCATGACGTCGGTCTGAAAGTGGAGCCCGGGACCGTCACCTGCCTCATCGGTCCGTCCGGATCGGGCAAGTCGACCTTGCTGCGCTGCCTCAACCGTCTCGTAGAATGCCGAGCCGGTGACATTCTGCTCGACGGCGAAAGCATCTACAAGCAGACCCCTGACCAACTCCGGCGGCGCGTGGGCATGGTTTTCCAGCAGTTCAATCTGTTCCCCGACCGTAGCGCGCTCGCCAACATCACCTTGGCGCTGCGCAAAGTTAAACGCATGTCGCGCGAGGAGGCTAATGACGCGGCCTTGGCCAGGCTAAATGAAGTCGGACTGCTGGAGCGCAAGGACCATCGGCCGGCCAATCTCTCGGGCGGGCAACAGCAGCGGGTGGCCATCGCGCGTGCGCTCGCGCTCGAACCCGAAATTATGCTGTTCGACGAAGTCACCAGCGCCCTCGATCCAGAATTGGTCAAAGGTGTCCTGAACTTGATGGCCGACCTCGGGCGGGGCGGGATGACGATGGTGGTCGTTACACACGAGATGAATTTCGCTCGCAAGGTCGCGAACCAGGTCGTGTTCATGGACGAGGGGCGGATCGTCGAGGCAGGCCGGCCAGAAGACCTATTCGACAATCCGCAGAGCCCGCGTCTTCGACGCTTTCTGTCGGAGGTGCTGTGATTCAAATGGTGTGCGCAGCGGCGGGTTCTGCGGTGTTCGGCCTTGCGGGGCGTGCCTAACTGCCGCTAGTTCGTCGCCACGACGTTGCATGGTCGGCGGGACTTGCTGGGTGACTCAAAGATCCAAAAACGCAACTATCATCGAAGTCGCTCGCCGGGCTGGAGTGAGCTCTGCCACGGCTGGGCGCGTGCTTGGTGACTACGGGTACAGCAGCCCTGAGGTCCAGGAGAAGGTGCGCGCCGCGGCATCTGCGCTGGGTTATCGGCCCAATCGCCTGGCCAAAGGCCTGATCACCGGTAAGACCCAGACTATCGGCGTTGTCGTAGGCGACATCGAAAGCCCATTCTATGCAAGCGTGCTGCGCGGAATAGGGGACGTCGCGCGCCGTGGCGGCTTTGGGGTTATTGTTACGAATAGTGACGAAAATGCCGAACTCGAGCGAGAGGCGGTGCAGCTGCTGTTGGAAAAGCAGGTCGATGGTTTAGTCGTCTCATCGACCTTCTTGGACAAGCCGGATCATCTTCGTGACGCAGTCGCGGCCGGCTGTCCCGTCGTGCAGTTCGACCGCATCGTGGCGGGCATGGAAACCGATTCGGTCGTGGTCGATAACGTTTCTGTAACGCGTAGCAGCATAGCGGCGGTCATCGCCGCCGGACACAGCCGCATCGGAATATTGGCGGAACTCGGGCCGGACCAACGCGATGATGTTGGTTCCTTTGTGACAAACGCTGATCTCTCCAGCTCCGACGTTCGCTACCATCATCCAAGCTGGCAACGGTTGTTGGGTTATCTCGAAGCCCATCGCGCTGCGGGCATTTCGCCGGATCCACAGTTGATCCGCCGCGTGGCGGTCTATTCCAGCGAGGCAGCCCGAAAGGAGGCACTCGATCTGCTGACAATGCGCAATGCGCCGTCCGCCCTGTTTACCGCCGACGGTGTGATGTCGACAGGCGTTCTGGAGGCGACATCCGCACTGAAGCTTGCGATTCCGGGAGAGGTTTCGCTGCTTTGCTTCGACGATCTCGACTGGATGCAGTTCGTGGCCCAAGGTATCACAGCCATCGCGCAGCCGGCGCATCTGATCGGGGCGACGGCAGCCGAGCTTCTCTTGAAGAGGCTGGCTGGCGACACCGCACCGTTTGAACACCGTGTCCTCGCGGCTCGCCTGGTGAACCGTAATTCGATTGCGGTTCATCTCAACCGCAACGCCCCTGATCCGGCTGCGACGGTGTAGCTGGAGCCGAATTGCCGCGCCTCTTTGTGTCGAGGTCGGTCCCATGCAACGGCTGAATGATAGCTCAAGCGTATTGCTGGGTAGGACTTTTGTCGCTTGCGATGCCCAGCGTGAGCTGCGCCAGAAATCGGGCGAGCCCATCCGGGTTCCGAAACCTAATCACTTGCGGTCGCAGTAGTATGGCTTGGTCGTTGAACGCAAAGGCTGCCCGATTTCGTTCCGCGATGGGTACAATTATAGATCAAGCAAAATGTCGCCTTGTGGGCGGCTGCAGCACGCCAGGATGTAGCCTGCCGATTTATCCTCCAAGGTCAGTCCGCCTAGGTCATCCATGACGACTTCGCCAGACAGCTTGGCGATCCGGCACGTACCGCAAACTCCCTGCTGGCAAGCGGTTGGGACATGGACGCCACATTGGCGCGCCGCTTCCAGCAGGGTCTCTCCGGGCGCGCAGTGATATGCAAGGCCGGAGCGGGCGAAGCGGACCGAAGACGAAACCTTTGAATCCGATAGCGAACGCGAAATGTTGCCGCCCCCGAAGCTCTCCTCATGATACTGTGAAGGGGCGAGCCCGATTGCATCGAGGCAGCTGCGTGCAGCCTTCACGTAGGATTCCGGCCCACAGGCAAAAATCGTGCGGCTATGGAGATCGGGAACCAAGGTCAGGAGCATCTCACTGTTAATTCGCCCGGTTGGACCCGTCCAGGCCGGGTCTCCATGACTGCAAATGCAAGTCACATGAACATTGGGAAAGCGAGCGGCAAGTGCGTCCAGTTCGAGCCGAAAAATGATGTCGTCCGGCGTTCTCGCACTATGAATGAAGTGGATATCCTGGTTTGCTGCGCGGTCGGTAAATGCCCGCAGCATCGACATGACGGGAGTTATCCCGCTGCCACCTGAAAGGAAGAGGGACTTTGCATGCGGCAGATCGTCGAGATTGAACGAGCCGAGCGGCCCTTCGATCTCGATCCCATCGCCCGGCTTCAAATTGTCATGGAGCCAATTCGAAACGAGCCCGCCCGGCGTCCGTTTCACGGTGATCTGCAGGTCGAGCGGTCGCGTCGGCGGTGATGAAACAGAGTAGGAGCGTGTCACCGCGGCCCCCTCGATCCTCAGGTGCACCACAACATATTGGCCAGCGCTGAAGCAGAACATCCGATCTGAAGCGGGTGTGAGAACGAATGTTTTCACATCGTGCGTCTCGTCGATCACGCGTCGGCAGAGCACAAGCTGCGGCGTGGTCTGTGCCCACTCCCGGTGAAGCTTTGTTGGGGCGAAGCCGGAGGCTGCAAAGGCCGCGTAAGCATTCATCATTCAACTCGGGTTTGAAGTGGAGCCAAGATGCCACTTCAAACCCCGCTGAACAGCCGCGCAATCCTGCCGTTATGATCGGCAATTTCGATTACACTTCCAGGGACATTACAGCCACCTGGAGAGCTCGGATGCCCTTGCGAATAATGGGTTCGTGTTTGCGGCGCGCAAGGATCGCGGTGTGGACTGGCTGGTGCAGCGTCGGCGCTCCCTCGACGAGGAACGATGGGAGCTCGGCCGTGAACCGGCGCGCATCGTCGCTGCGCATGTAGCAGGTGCCGCCCGTTCGTCGCAGCATGATCTCCGCCAGAGTTTCCGATCCCGTCGAAAGCCGACAGATCGCAAGCTCGGCCAGCAGCTCTGCGTGCGTCTTTTCCAGCACCGCGGTGTAGCCTGGGCGAATGTAGGTTTCAGGGTCGACATCAGACAGCGTTCTGGCAGCCGTCGAAACCATCACATATTCCTCGACCATCAGATGCTCGTAGGCGATCTCAGGCAGGTAGCGAGGCGCATAAAGCACGGCAATATCGAGATTTCCCATGCTTAGGTCGCTGACCATCTGGTTCGAATAGTCCGACTCGACATGGATCGAGGATTTTGGAAGCGCCTGGCACAGTGTCTCGACCCATCCCGGCAGGACCGAACGGGTCATCCCCACCTGTGCGGCGATGCGCAACGTGCCCTCGAAACGGTTGAACGCTCGCACATCGTGTCGAGCTTGCGACCACGTCGACAGCAAGGATCTGGCATAGGCTTCGAACCGCCGCCCGGCGGCTGTCGGCTCAGCGCCGGCGCGCCCGCGCAGAAAGAGCTCGGACCCGATCGCGCTCTCCAGATTCTTGATGCGGGTGCTGATCGTCGACTGGGTCAACCCCAGCCGGTCGGCGGTACGATTGAAATTTCGCGACTCGATGATGTCGAGAAAGGTTTCGATGTGATCTAGCTGCACATGACCTCCGATCGAAAAAGTCGATCATATTGCGCAGGATCATAAGCTTGATCAAACAATACTCAAGGCGGAAGCTGCACGCGGTGAAATCGGCCGCAGATCGTCCAGGCTGAAGCTACGGAGCTGAGCAACGTGTTCATAGTCGACTGCGATTGTCACAATTACTGGTCGAGCGCGACTGTATTGGAGCCTTACCTTTCCGGCCTATGGAAGGACATGTTCGTTGAAGGCGAGAAGACAGGTCCCGTTGGCGCCTTCCCGCATGGCCATCGTCCCTGGTTTCATCCGCAGGACTTCTCACGCAAGGACGTCCGTCCGAAAACAGAAGCCGACAACTATCTCATCATGAAGGAAAAACACCTCGACAAGTACAAGGTCGATGTGGCGATCCTGACCGGCGATGAGCCGATCGAGGCTTCCACCCTCGCCAATCCCTATTATGCCAGCGCCCTCGTCAGCGCCTACAATGACTATCAGATCGACCAATGGCTGCCGAAGGACGATCGCTTCATGGGCTCGATCATCGTCGCGCCACAGGATCCGAAGCTCGCGGCCGCCGAGATACGCCGTCTGGGCAATCACCCGCGCATGGTTCAGGTTCTCGCTTCGCAAGGCTCCGTCAAGCCCTATGGCGATCCGTTTTACCATCCAATTTATGAGGCTTGCGCCGAGGTGGGGCTGCCCTTTGCCATTCATCTGGGCGGCCATGGCGGCGTGAATTCGACCGCGATTGCTCCGGCCCCGACGACATTCTTCTGGGAGACCCATGCCATCCTGCACATGTCGGCCATTTCGCATGTCGCAAGCATGATTGCGCATGGCGTCTTCGAAAAATGGCCGGACCTCTACTTCGTGGTCATCGAATGCGGCGTCGCCTGGGTGCCATCGGTATTGTGGCGCCTGGACGCCGACTACAAAGCCCTACGCAAAGAGACGCCATGGCTAAAGATGCTGCCGTCCGAATATTGCCGGCGAAATATCCGCTTTTCCACGCAGCCGCTGGAGCAGCCCGCAAATATTCAGCATCTCTGGTCCACTCTCGAGGCGATGGACGGCGAAAATACGCTGATGTTTGCCTCCGACTATCCGCATTGGGACTATGACGATGCCAACACGCTGCAAATCCCTCCTGCCTGGAAGAGCAAGATCATGGGGCTGAATGCGCTGGAGGTTTACAAGCGCATCCCGCGCGCGCAAGCGGCGAATGCTGCCTGAGGAAGCAGACGATGCCCGAGAAGACATACATCTGTAGAGTCGACGAGATCGAAACCGGATCTCCCTTCATCGCCAAGATCCGCAGCCTTTCGGTCGGCGTTTTTCGCATCGGAGATTCATTCCACGCGCTGCTGAATGTTTGTCCGCACCGCGGCGCTCCCCTTTGCGAGGGGCCGCAATGTGGAACAACTGCACCGGTCGAAGAGGCGCAGTTCATCTATCACCGCCAAAACGAGATCGTGCGCTGCGCCTGGCATGGCTGGGAATTTGACATCAAATCAGGCGCGGCCCTGGTCGATCCGTCCGTTCGCGCGCGCACATTTCCAGTAACGGTCGAGGCGGGCAGCATCTATGTGACGGCCTGATTGAGGTACGGATTCGAAGAGTAGCAGAAATGATGATCGCGGCTAACGGGCAGATTTCTTAACAGGGTGCGTGACGAACAATAACGCGGAAAATCCGCAATGGGAGAGTCAAATGTCAGAATCTGGATACAAGCTTGCTATCGCTCAAAGCCTGATCGGTCGCGGCAAGATTTCCCGTCGCGATTTCATTCATCTTGGGCTGGCCGCTGGGCTGACGGTCACCGCTGCGGATAAGCTCTTCGTCAGCACGGCCCGCGCCGAACCGCTGCAGGGCGGCTTCGCCAAGCTCGGAATGGCACATGGCGCGACGACGGATTCGATCGATCCGGCCGGCTACCCGGACACCTTCACACAGACAGCGTTCTCGGGCTCGATGTCCAACAGCCTCACCGAGGTCGACGCCAAAGGCAACGTCCAACCGGACCTTGCCGAGAGCTTTGAATCGTCCGATGGCGCCAAAACCTGGGTCTTCAAGCTTCGCAAGGGCGCAACCTTCCACAACGGCAAGAATGTGACGGCGGACGATGTCGTGACTTCGCTTCGCTATCATATGGGCGACGAAACTAAGTCGGCGGCGAAGCCGCTGCTTGAGCCCGTCGCAAGCATTAAGGCGGATGGCCCTGAAACGGTTGTCTTCACGCTGAAAAGCGGCAACGCCGACTTCCCCTACATCATGAGTGACTACCATCTGGTCATCATGCCGGCCAAGGACGGCAAGGCGGATTGGGGATCAGGCGTTCGCACCGGTGCTTTCGTGCTCGAGAATTTCCAGCCCGGCGTTTCGGCCAAGCTCAAGCGCAATCCGAACTACTTCAAGAACGGCAAGCCCTATCTCGACGAGGTGGAGTTCATCGCCATTACCGATCTCGCCGCTCGCATGGCCGCGTTATCGACAGGGGAGGTAGACTATATCGGCCGCGCCGACCTCAAGACCCTCGGCATGTTGAAACGCAACCCCAAGGTGGAGATCGTCGAGGTCACCGGCTATGGCCATTATACGTTGCCGATGAATGTCACGATGGCGCCGTTCGACAATGCGGACGTCCGAATGGCCTTGAAATGGGCGATCAACCGTCAGGAGATCGTCGACAAGATCTTTCTCGGTCACGCCACCGTGGCCAATGACAACCCGATCGCGCCGGCGATTAAATTCGCCACCAATCCGCAGCCGCAGCACAGTTTCGATCCGGAGAAAGCCAAGCATTATCTGAAAAAGGCCGGGATGGAAAAACTGAAAGTGGACCTCTCGGTTGCGGATGCCGCTTTTGCAGGCGCTGTGGACGCGGCTGCGCTCATCCGCGAGACGGCCGCCCAGTGCAGCATCGACGTAAACGTCGTGCGCGAGGCCGAGGACGCCTATTGGGACAATGTCTGGCTCAAGAAACCTTGGTGCGCTTCCTATTGGAGTGGTCGGGCCACGGCCGACTGGATGTTCACGCAAGCCTTCGCCGCCGATTCCAGCTGGAACGAGTCGTTCTGGAAAAATCCCCGCTTCAACGAGTTGCTTGTCCAGGCGCGCGCCGAGACGGATGAGGCCAAGCGGGCGGCAATGTATGCCGAGATGCAGCAACTGACGCATGATGATGGCGGCAGCATCGTGCTGGTCTTCAACAACTTCGTCAGCGCCAAATCCAATAAGCTCGCACATGGCGAAGTGGCGCCGAACTGGGAGAACGACGGACTGAAGATGGCCGAACGCTGGTGGATCGCCACTGCGTGAGAGAGCGGGCCGGACCCGCGATGGCTACCGGGCTTCGGCTTGCAGCCGCGTGCCCTGCCGGCAGGGCAGCGAGGGCAACGGGAAACGCGAGCAAATGAACCCGGTCGCAAGAACGGTTCTGCAGCGCCTTGGCCTCGGCCTGGTCACGCTGTTCATCGTCTCCATCATTATCTTCTCTGCGATTGCAATGCTGCCGGGCGACTTCGCCAAGGCGATGCTCGGACAATCCGCGACACCCGAAACGGTCGCCGCCTTCCAGCGAGAAATTGGCATCGACCGTCCGCCTGTCGAGCGTTATTTCGTCTGGGTCGGGCAGATGCTCCACGGGGATTTCGGCTCTTCGTTCGCAAGCCGCACCGGATATCGGCGCACCGTCGCCGAGATCATCGCGCCGCGCCTTTACAATACGATGTTCCTCGCATCGATGACCGCGCTGATCGCAGTTCCGCTCGCCTTGGGACTGGGCATCCTCGCTGCGCTCCACCGCAATGGCTGGTTCGACCGGGTGGTCAACGCAGTGACGCTGACAACCATTTCGTTCCCGGAGTTCTTCGTCGCCTATATGCTTGCCTACCTGGTCATCTCGCGCGACACATTCATCGGCTCCGAGTTCGCACAATCCCTGCCGCACTGGCTTGCAGTGTCACTGAACTGGATACTTAACGCAGTTCCCAAGTTCCCGACATTATCGAACGTGAACGACCAGACGCCGTTCTGGGATCAGGTCTGGAGAGTAGCCTTGCCGGCGACCACGCTTACGCTCGTCATCGTCGCACACATGATGCGCATGACACGAGCGGCGATCATCAACATGCTTGCAAGCCCCTATATCGACATGGCGCGTCTCAAGGGAGTCTCGCCGATGGCCATCGTACTCAGGCATGCCTTGCCCAACGCATGGGCTCCGATCGTCACGGTGGTGGCCTTCAATCTTGCTTATCTCGTCGTCGGAGTGGTCGTCGTCGAAGTGGTGTTCGTCTATCCGGGCATCGGTCAGCTGATGGTCGACGCGGTCAAATCAAGGGATGTTCCGGTTGTCCAGGCTTGCGCCTTGATTTTCGCGGCGACCTATATCCTCCTTAATCTGACCGCCGACATCATTTCCATCGCCACCAATCCCAGGCTCTTGCATCCACGATGACCAGCTACGAACCCATCGCGCAGGTTCACAGGCTGAGGCGCTCGCGCGCCACCCGGGCCAAAACGGCGCTGAGGAAGGCACCCTTCAGTGCCTGGTTCGGCATCCTCGTGATCATTGGCTATGTCGTCGTTGCGGTCTTCGCGCACTGGATCGCCCCATACGGCGAAACACAGGTCTTCAGCGAGGCCTTCGCACCGTGGAGCAAGCAGTTCAAATTGGGAACCGACCAGCTCGGCCGCGATATGCTCACACGCTTGATTTACGGTGCGCGCAACACCATCGGTATAGCCGTCGCGACTACATTGCTGTCCTTCGCAGTCGGCGTCTCGCTAGGCCTTCTTGCCGCGTTGTATAGAGGATGGCTCGACCAGATACTGTCGCGTGCGGTGGACGTCTTGATGTCGATCCCAAGCCTTATCTTCGCCCTGGTGCTGCTTTCGATCTTCGGCTCGTCGATCACAAGCCTGATAATCATCATTGCGCTGCTCGATTCTACCCGTGTCTTTCGGCTCGCACGCGCCGTCGGGCTTAACGTGGCGGTAATGGACTATGTCGAAGTGGCGCGATTGCGCGGCGAAGGCCCGAAATGGATCATCGCCAAGGAAATCCTTCCCAACGTGATGCCGCCGCTGGTCGCGGAGTTCGGCTTGCGATTTTGCTTCGTATTCCTCACGATCGCGGCACTGTCCTTCCTGGGGGTCGGTATTCAGCCACCGACCGCCGATTGGGGATCGATGGTGCGCGAGAATGCGACCCTGATCACCTACGGCGACGTCACGCCGCTGCTGCCGGCCGGCGCGATTGCCCTCCTCACGGTCTCTGTGAATTTCGTCGTGGACTGGTTCCTGAATGCAACAAGCGGGTTGCGGGATGAAAAATAGCGCTCCCGGATTGCGCGAAAAAGGCAAGGATCTGCTTCAGATCCGCAATCTGCATGTGGAGGGTTTCTCGGACGAGCGGTGGTATCCCATTGTCCGCGGGGTCGATCTGGCGCTGAAGCGGGGGGATGTTCTTGGCCTGATCGGCGAGTCAGGCGCCGGCAAATCCACCATTGGCCTCGCGGCGATGGGTTACGCCAAGCCGGGCTGCCGTATTACACAGGGCTCGATCCTGTTCGACGGGATCAATCTTCTGGCACTAAGCGAAACAGGGCGGCGTCGCCTCAGAGGCTCCCGTATCGCCTATGTCGCGCAAAGCGCGGCGGCCTCTTTCAATCCGGCCCATCGACTCCTCGATCAGACTGTCGAAACCGTGGTGGCGCATGGGATTGCCAGCCGAGAGAAAGCGAACCGGAGTGCGGTCGATCTTTATCGGCGTCTTCAGCTTCCAGATCCGGAGACCATTGGCTTTCGCTATCCTCACCAGGTTTCCGGCGGACAATTGCAACGGGCGATGACCGCGATGGCGATGGCTTGCCGTCCGGACCTCATCGTCTTCGACGAGCCAACGACGGCGCTCGATGTGACAACGCAGGTCGAAGTTCTCGCCTCCATTCGCAACATCGTGGAGGAGTTCAACACCGCTGCAATCTATGTGACGCATGATCTGGCGGTGGTGGCGCAAATGGCGGACCGCATCATGGTTTTGCGCCATGGACTAACCGTGGAGGAGGCAGAAACGCGCCAGATGCTCGCCTCGCCCACCCAGGAATATACCAAGACGCTCTGGGCCGTGCGCAAGCTCGCCAAGCCCGAAGTTCCGGCCGATGAATATTTGCTTACGATAGACAACGTCACCGCGGCCTACGGCCGGGCGGTTAAGGTGCTCCAGGATGTCTCGATCAAAGTTCCACGCGGAAGAACAGTGGCTGTGGTCGGCGAGTCCGGTTCCGGCAAATCGACGCTCGCTCGCGTCGTTACCGGCCTGCTGCCCCCGCTTTCGGGGTCGATTTCCTTTGCCGGCCAGGCCCTTTCCAAGACCGTGAAGTTGCGCCCAAAAGAGATCCTGCGACGCATACAGATGATTTATCAAATGCCCGACAACGCCCTAAATCCGCGCCAGACGGTCGAAGAAGTTATAGCTCGTCCGCTTGAATTCTACCTTGGCCTCAAGGGTGCACAACGGGATCGGCGGATCGGCGAACTCATGCACATGGTCGAGATGAGCGAAACTTACCTGGATCGTCTGCCGGCCGAACTGTCGGGAGGCCAGAAGCAGCGCGTTTGCATCGCCCGGGCGTTGGCCGCCGATCCGGAGCTGATAATCTGCGACGAAATCACGTCCGCGCTCGACCAGATTGTGCAAGAGGAAATCCTGAAGCTCTTGATCCGGCTTCAGCGCGAGCTCGGCATGACCTACATTTTCATCACCCATGACATTGCCACCGTGCGGGCGATCGCCGACGAAATTGTGGTCATGCACCAGGGTAAAGTCGTTGAGCAGGGATTAAAGAGCGAAATTCTCACGCCGCCGCATGCCCCCTATACCGAACGGCTTCTGTCCTCCGTGCCGGAAATGGATCCGGATTGGCTCACAAGGCTGCTCGCCAGCCGGACGATGTGATCGTCGGGCAGAGTGTTCTTCCATATCGCCACGGTTTACAGTCTCGCGGAAGGCGCTCGGCGAGACCGCGCTCGGTCGCAAACGGACAGCGCGCGTCGCCCCGTCCATACGAGGATAGGCGCCCTTTGCCGCCACTCGGTTTTCTGAGAGCATGATGGAGTACGCGCAATCCGGGAGCCGATACTCTATGCCAACAGAAATCGATGCTAGTGTAGCGCGCCGGTGGTTTGCCGAAGACCTGCGTGTCGCATCACCTGTCTTGCACAATCCTGCGGTCATCGAGGCCTTTGCAAGGGTTCCGCGCGAACACTACCTTGGCGACGGGCCATGGCGTATCCATTCGAGACTGCAAATCGGGGCGGTCCATACCAGCCCTTCAGCCGCACTTCATGAGATCTACCACGACGTTCTGGTCTTGCTTGACGAAAAACGCGGACTGAACAGCGGCTTGCCGTCGCTTTGGGCATTGGTTTTCGACCATCTGAACATCACTCCCGGCCAGACCGTCCTTCAGGTGGGCGCCGGTGTCGGCTATTTCACCGCCATCCTCGCTGAACTGACGGGTTCTGAAGGACGCGTGATTGCATATGAGATCGACGAACAACTAGCTCGTCGCGCGCAAGGCAATCTTGCTCAATATGCGCATGTCGAAGCGACGTGCGGTGATGCAACGCAGGCAATTGATCTGCCAGACCTCGATGTCGTGATCGCCTTTGCCGGAGTGACGCACGTGCCGGAACGGTGGCTTTCAAATTTGTCCGACGCTGGCCGGATGGCATTGCCGTTCACGGGTGAAGACCGACGAGGTTTCATGATGCTTCTGGAAAGGGCTGGCGATACGTTTCCCGTACGATCACTTGTGCCATGCGGATTTTACCCCTGCAGCGGAGCCAGGCGCACTGACGAAGAAAAGGCCTTGATGGTCGCCCTCAAGGCTGCGCGAGGCAAGGTCACCCGTCTCGCGCAATATCACCGAGGGCGACCGAAAAATGGCATCGAGAACGCTTGGTTGGTGACCGACACATACTGGATTTCGAAAGCCTAGATGTCGATCTTGCGTGTCACCGTCATAGCGTGCGGCACGGCTTTCCACGAGCGATTTATGCCGGCGGGAGCAGTCCGAAACATCATTATTGCGTCCGAAATTTCCCCGATCCGCGCGTGGGGATTGCAGCCGCGGTCCTGGCAGGCTGCAGCACAGCCTTCTTCTTATGCGAACTATCCTGCGCAGCACGATCCGCCGTCGAGACGTCTCCGACCAGCGCCGCAAGGTCAGTCTCATCGAGCGTCTCGGTCTCGAGCAGCCTGCGTGCCGCCCTTTCCAGCACGTCGCGCCGCTCGGTGAGCAGGCTGACGGTTCGTTCGAACGCGGCCTCCACAATGTCGCGCACTTCCGCGTCGATGGCATCGGCGGCGGCTTCGCCGTAATCGTGCTCGCGCGGTCCGCCGGCGAGCGGGTTGGGGCTCAGGAAGGAGCGTGGGTCCTTTTCCAGCGCCACGTGCCCGAGTTTTGCCGACATGCCGTAACGCGTCACCATGGCGCGCGCTATGTCGGTTACCTTGGCGAGATCATCGGCGGCTCCGGTGGACAGATGGCCGAATACGATCCATTCGGCCGCCCTGCCGCCGAGCAGCACTGCCATTTTGTTGTCCAGCTCCTCGCGTGTCATCAGGAAGCGATCCTCGGTCGGACGCTGGATAGTGTAGCCGAGCGCGCCGACGCCGCGTGGTATGATCGACACCTTGTGCACCGGGTCGACGCCAGGCAGGGCCATGGCTACCAGCGCATGACCCATTTCATGGTAGGCGACGATCTCGCGCTCCTTCGGGTTCAGGAGCCGGTTGCGTTTCTCCAGTCCCGCGACGATGCGCTCCACCGCATTGTTGAAATCTCCCATCATTACCGCATCCGCCTTGCGGCGCGTGGCGAGCAACGTCGCCTCGTTCACGAGATTGGCCAGGTCAGCACCGGTGAAACCGGGCGTCAGCGCCGCCACTTTTTCCGCGTCGACATCCGTCGCCAGCTTGGCCTTGCTCATGTGAACCTGCAGGATCTTGATGCGACCCTGCTTGTCGGGCCGGTCGACCAATACCTGGCGGTCGAAACGGCCGGCGCGCAGAAGTGCCGGATCAAGGATCTCAGGACGGTTCGTCGCGGCCAGCAGCACGACGCCGATCTGTGGATCGAAACCGTCGAGTTCGACCAGAAGCTGGTTGAGCGTCTGCTCCTTTTCGTCGTGGCCGCCGACCATGGTCCCGCGGGCGCGGCCAAGAGCGTCGAGCTCGTCGATGAATATGATTGCGGGAGCCTTGGACCGCGCCTGCTCGAAAAGATCGCGCACGCGCGCGGCCCCGACCCCCACGAACATCTCGACGAACTCCGAACCGGAGATCGAGAAGAACGGGACCTTGGCTTCGCCGGCGACGGCCTTGGCGAGCAGAGTCTTGCCCGTGCCCGGCGGTCCGACCAGCAGCACGCCTTTGGGCATGCGGCCTCCGAGGCGGCCGTATTCGCCCGGGTTCTTGAGAAAATCCACAATCTCCTGCAGCTCGGCCTTGGCTTCATCGACCCCCGCCACATCGTCGAACGTCACGCCGGTATTGGCTTCGACATAGACCCTGGCCTTGCTCCTGCCAATTTGCATCAAACCTCCGACGCCGCCGTCCATGCGTCTTAGAAGCAGCATCCACAGGCCAAAGAAGACGAGCACCGGCACAACCCAGGAAAGCAGGTCGCTCAGGAAGGTGCTTTCGACCTGGCCGGTCACAGTGACACCGTGCTCCTGCAGGTCACGGGCGAGGTTCGGCTCGACGCGTGTGGTGATGAATAGCGGCCTGCCATCTTGCGGCTCCTTGAAGCGGCCCTGGATGAAGCGGTCCGAAACCTGCACCTCGGCGATTTTGCCGGCGTTCAGCAAGGTCTCGAACTGGCTGTATGGTATCTCGGCGACGTGCTGCGTCGTGGCATAGATATACTGGACGACCATCACGCCCACGAACGCCGCGACCCAGTACCAGATATTGAACCGCGTCTTTCTGTTGCTCATGTCCATGGCGGCCTCCACAGGGAACCGGATATAGGTCGCCAAGCCCGCGCGGCATCGGTGCAGGCCAGGTACGGCGCAAAAAAGTGGGAAGCCCAGACCAGCCGGCGACGATACTGGGTCTGCATTGTCCTTTCCTGCGCGGCATGCCCGGCATGCCGTTTTCCTCCGCCGGATAGACCCCCTTCAAAACGTCGTTGAAATCATGGCTGACGGCCGCATTGCACTCGCAGGCAAGCACCTGCGACACGGCGGCGGTCGCTGCTCTGCAGCAATGCCAACATCCAGACAACATCTGCGCCGGCATGCGGCCGCTTTTCCGCATCGCAAGGGTTCAACACTCAGGCGAGAGCCGGACCTATGGAACCCTACATGAATGGACGCGGAGAGAACGCGCCAGTCCTCGCCCGCCGGGGAGTTCCTCGCCGGCGGGCGGATGCCTCGGATACAGAGAGTGGCCGCGTTCAACTCAAAGTCGATCGACGGATGCTGTAAAACCGGTGATTTCACGACCGCGACCGGCGCCGGGAAGCTTCTCCAATTGATCCAATTGGCGCAACGCGTCCATGATGGCATCGAAGCTGACCGGTTCGGTTGCGCCCGGCGGCATGCGCAGCGCCGGCACCGATTCCACTGCACAGGCATCCGATGCCCATGACGAAAGGATTGCACGCTTCTCCTGGAAGTCCAGCGTCACGTCGGTCAGCACGTTCTCAGGTCGCTCGAAATGCCGTGCCGGATGGAGCAACCGGTCAAGAAAAACATCAGGGCCCTCGGGCCCGATTGGGGGAAAACTCGTCGAAATGGCTCCTTCCATCGATAGTCCTCCGCTTTGAATAGTCTCCTCTGTTGACGTCGTCTGTGGTGGCTGTCGCGATTTCCACCAGCTGAAAATTTTGGAGAGTTTCGACCAAATTTCAATGGCTCCGCAACGCCACATCCTCGCAGTTCCGCCCGCCATCAACATTTTTTCGAACCGGTGAAACAATCGGCGTGAATGTCAGTTCTTGCGCCTGGGACAAGTCGCGCGGCAGCGCCAGGGCGGTCGGGCGGGAGAACCAATCATTTCTTACATTTCCAGGAAGCGACTGTGCATTGGCTTGGTCGCAGGAATTTTGATGCTCTCGGCTGGCGGCTTTGCTCCGGTTTCAGCACAGGAAATCCTGAACGACTTCGGCGCAATCCTGCGTCAGAAGCTGCCGGCCGTGGTCGCGAGCCCGGGCAAGATTACCGGTTTCGCGCTCTATTATCGAGGCCGACCAGCAAATGGCCGCGAGAATGCCTGGCTGATGAGGGACACATGCTGGAACTCGAAAGCCTGGCGATCGATATCAATCTCGCGTGTCGCCGCCGTAGGGCGTGGCACGCATTGAAGGGCGTTCCACGAAGGAGCTATACCATTGTGCCAGTCGTGGCCTTCCCTGCAGGAAGTCGGGCAGTCCGCGGAATTCCAGCCAGCTTAGACAAGTGGCGAGCGCGATGTGGCCGACATGGAGCGGCGCGTCGAATTCGACCTCGCTTTCCACGAAGTCATAGGATTCGATAAGCTTCATCGTCATGCCTGCACCCAAGGCGGGATAACGCAGATGTTCAGGGCGGCGCTCGTTTTCCCAGCGGATGGAAATGCCTGCGTCGCACATGCCGCCGGCAAGCGCCTCGAGGCGCAGGGCGGACCATTTGGCCCGCCCTGTTTCGGGGATGAGCCGACGACTGCTTTCGAGGTTGTCGAGATAGTCGCAGATTACGCCCGAATCGAAGATCGCATAGCCGTCGTCGACAACGAGAACGGGCACCTTGCCAAGCGGATTGATCGCAAACACATCATCGTTGCGATTGATGGGGCTCGTCTCCTGATGAATGACGCGCAGACGTCCGGCAAGGCCCGACTCGTGGGCAAAGACCAGAACCTTGCGCGCGTAGGGGGAGTGGGTCTGGTAGATGAGTTTCATGGACCCGTTCTGCGCTGGGTCTGGCGGGCATATCGAGCAGTCCGCGGCCCAGCCGCTCTTCCGTTCAATGATCCCGGGTCCGGTGCCATCGTCATGCGTCCTTCTCCAGTTCGGCCTCGGTCACGATGATCAGCACCCGGCTCGATTCGTCGAGCGCAAGCTCCTGCGACAGGCCGTAAGCCGCGACGGCGGTGGCGAGGCCGGCGAGGCCGGCGGCACCCGACGGGGTTGTGTCTGGACCGTTTGCCTCACGAAGCCGGCTCTTCGCGTCGGCAAGCGCCGCTTCGGACACGGTTATGACCCGAGCGTTGCCTTGGCGCAGTACGTCGAGCGCCGATGCTGCTGCTTCGCCACAGGCGAGCATGTCTGCCGACGTCTTGAGATCGCCGGATATCCGAACTGAGCGTGCTTGCGACAGCGCGGCCGCGACGCAGGCTGCGGCCTCTGGTTCTACCACGACGATCATGGCCGGAGGCATCAGCCAGTCCTTCAGCCCAGTCGTCAGGGCGGCGGCAAGTCCACCGACACCGGCCTGCACGAAAAGGTGGGTTGGCCTCAGATGGCCAATCTCGTCGACTTGGCGACGGATTTCCGCGGCAATCACGCCATAGCCAGCGACGACATCAGCGACCGCTGGATCATCCGGGTCGCTCGAGGTATCGGCCACCAAAATGCCTTCCCCGGCGCGGGCTGCCGCAGAGGCCCGATCGACGGCATCGTCATAGGTGCCGTCGACCCACACGATTTCGGCGCCTTGGGACTCGATACGCCGCACCCGGCCCGCAGGGACGCCCGTATGGAGGTATATCCTTGCCCTCCCGCCGGCAAACTTCGCCGCCGCGGCGACGGCAAGTCCGTGATTGCCGGCGCTGGCTGTGATTAGCGCCGGCAGCGGCGTCTGGGCCCGCTCTGGATCGAGCAGTTCATCGATATCCATCCCGGTAGCGCGAGCGAGAGCGCACAGACCGGCATAGGTGCCGCCGAGGGACTTGAAGCTGCCCAGGGCACGGTGGCCCTCGTTCTTGGCAAGCACCTGGGTCACATCCAGGCTCGCAGCCAGGTTTGGCAGGTCGAGCAGCGGTGTCGGTGCATAAAACGGCGACAGGCGCTGTAACAGCGCCGCAATGAGATCAGGGCCAAGGCCCGGCTGTGTGTCTGTGGTCATGAGGCGAAATTCTATTCCGGAAACGATGGCGCTTGGCGCCTATTATCGTTGCCCGCCTGCCTGATTTCGTCATAGATGCCTATCCAAATGACGAAAACCGCCGCCCTCGATCGCTTCGACCATGTGCTGCTGTCGCTGGTTCAGCGCGACAACCAGATCCCGGCGCGGCGTCTCGCCGAGCAGGTCGGGCTTTCCCAGAGTGCGGTCCTGCGCCGCCTGCGCCGGCTGCGGAAGGATGGCGTGATCGCGGCGGATATTGCCGTCGTTCGTCCGGCGGCCATGGGCCTGCCGCTAACCATCCATGTGCTCGTTTCGCTGGAACGGGAGAGCGCTGTCGAGTTGGACGCCTTCATCGGCAAGCTCCGCGGGCGCTCGGAGGTTCGTCAGGCCTGGTATGTCACCGGTGAAGCCGATTTCGTGCTCCTCCTGCAATTGCCGGGGATGGAGGCGTACGATGTCTTCGCGCGGGAAGTCTTCCACGCCAATTCGAACGTGAGGGCGTTCCGCACCATCGTGACAATGCGGGAAGTGGTTGGCGCAGCGGATGCGCGGCCGCTATCCACTGCCTGAGTTGCGGCGTGCCCCCGGCAAGCTGACTGCCCTGCTTGACCCGGAATTCTAGTCAAGGGCGCGAACCCGATTGAAGTTCGCTACACGCATCCCGTATCTACTCACCCGCCGCACCGAGCTAATCGCTGCCGCCAAGATGCTTCGCGAATGTCGCCCCTGGCGCAAATTACTTCCACTCGTGCCTAGAAGAATATCCATGTATGAAACGGGGGGTGCAGCTCGCTCCCGTATACTGATCGTCCAACGGCGGCATGAATTTCGGAAGGGATATGAGAGCCAACACTTCAGGATCTCCCGGTGATGAGGCGCACTCTACCCGCAGCAGAATCAAAGAGGTCGCGGCCGAGTTCTATGTCCTGCGCGGCCACGATGGTTTCAGCTTCGGCGATATAGCGACGGCAATCGGCACGACGCGCGCCAACATCCATCATCACTTCGGCAACAAGCGTCAGCTGATGGAGGAATTGATCGCGGACTTCGCCGCCAACGCCGAGGCCCGCATCAAGCGCTTCTGGACGACCCCCGATATCCGGTTCTTCGACCGTCTCGATATGCAGCTCGAGGATCTGCGCCGCTTCTACGAACGTTTCAACGCTGTGAAGGGAGCCCGCAATATGTGGAGCCCGCTTTCGCGCCTTCGCCACGACCTCCCGGTTCTCGGAGAACCAGCGGAACGTGCCCTGGAGCGCGTCAACCGGGTCTATGATCAGAGCCTGCGTCATGCGGTGGACCAGGCGGTGAAGGACGGAGAGCTTTCCTCCCACACACTCAGGAACGAACTCGTGCACATGCTGCGCATTACCCTTCTGTCCTGTCCACCGATGACGCAGGACACCGGAAGCTTCGACGAGGTCGCCAGGACCTTCGCAGCGCTCGCTGCGATCATCCGCGCCGCTTGGCAGGATGCGGGAAAGGGCTCGGATCGAGGCTAGACATCGGGTGGATCAAAGCGAAGGTGAGTTGACAGCCTTTGGCTTTCACATTACTTACTTGCAGGTAAGTCAGCCCATGATGGCGACGAGGCGCGTATTAGGGAGGATCACGTGCTGCGCGATGATGCATTCACCCGTTTCGAGGTCAGCCCCTTCACTGGTGCACTCGGTGCAGAAATTCGCGGGATCGATCTGGTGAGCGCGAGCGAGGATGCCTTCCAGGACGTTCGCCGCGCGCTCTACAAATATCATGCGCTCGCCGTGCGCGATCAGGAGCTTGACGCCGCTGGCGTCCACAAGGTCGCCCGCCGGTTCGGACCATTTAGCGGCAATCCGGTGCACACGCCGATCGACGGCTTTGACGATATCGTGCGCTTCGTGCGCGAGCCGGACGACACGGGCAAAGTGATCGGCGAGGACTGGCACATGGACCTCGCCTGGCTACCGAAGCCACCGGGCATTACGATTCTCTACGGTGAGGAGGTGCCGCCGGTTGGCGGCGACACCTGCTTCTCCAGCCTCGAGAAGGCATATGACTCGCTTTCGCCGCGGCTGGTCGAGATCCTGCAAGGCCTGACGGGCGTCCATAGCGGCCGCGGGGTCTTCGCCATCAACGCGGCCCACAGCCGGCTCGGCGTCAAGGCCGATGTCGAGGCGATCGAGAATGCCGTCGTCGAGCATCCTGTGATCTGTCGCCACCCCGAGACTGGCCGGCGCTATGTCTTCGTCAGCAGCGTGATGACCAATTTCAAGGGGATGACGGAGGAAGAAAGCAAGCCGATGATCGACTTCCTGATGGCGCGGGCTGTCCGGCCCGAGTTCAACTGCAGGCTGCGTTGGGAACCGAAGACGCTCGGTATGTGGAACAATCCCCATGTCCTGCACACCGCCATCAACGATTATCCCGGATATCGCCGGGTGATGTACAGAACAACGGTGGAGGGCACCGTTCCACTTGCCGCCAGGGACGGCTGACGCGCAACCGCTCAGGGAGGAGCAATGGCATTTGGTTCCGAGGCGTCCGTCGGCCATAGGGGGGAAGGGGCGGCGGAAGCGGCTGGCGAGACCATGAGGCGGCGCTTCGCGTTTTCGCCTGCCTACCTCTATGCGACGCCCGTGCACCTCCTGGTGCTTGGGATCATCGTGCTCCCCGCGATCTTCGTCCTGTGGCTGAGTTTCGAAGCCTCGTCATTCGGCCAATCGGCAACCTTCGTTGGCTTCGATAACTATATCCGCGTCCTCACCGATCCCTATTTTTGGGGTTCGGTCTGGAACACGGTCCTCGTCGTCGCCGTGGCGGTTCATATCGAACTGCTGCTCGGCCTTGGCCTGGCCCTGCTTTTCGCCTCCGGGCTTCCCCTCCAGCGCGTCATGCTCGTCGTGGTGCTCGCTCCCTACGCCATCAGCGAGGTGACGGCGGTCGCAATGTGGCGCTTCCTGTTCGATCCAGACGTCGGCCCGATCACGCTGATGCTGCGATACACCGGTCTGCCGACGCTCGACTGGACGTTCATCCCTTCTCACGGCCTCATCCTCGTCGGCCTGCTCACGATCTGGCTGCACCTGCCATTCACATTCATCATCCTCTATGCGGCACGGCTCGCGGTTCCGAAGGAGCTCTATGAGGCTGGGCGCACCGACGGAGCCAATGCGTTCCAGCTCTTCCGCAACATCACGCTGCCGCTTCTGGCGCCAGCGATGCTGATCGCGCTGCTCTTCCGCTACATCTTCGCCTTCCGTCTCTTTTCCGAGGTCTGGCTCCTGACCCAGGGCGGCCCGGCACGCACGACCGAGGTCGTTTCCGTTTATCTTTATCAGGAAGGCTTCCGCTACAACTCGTTCGGCACGGCGGCCGCGACGGCATGGATGATGGTCGTCATCTCGCTGCTGCTTGCGACTGGCTATGTCTGGCGGCTGCGCAAGGAATCCATGGCCAATGCGTTCTAGGCGTCTCGCCATCGGTGCCGGAAAGACGCTCGCCGTTGCGGCAATCGTCGTCTGGTCACTGTTTCCGATCGGCTTCATCGTGCTCTCGTCGTTCAAACCCGGTCGCGAGATTTTCGCGGTTCCACCGGAGCTCTTCTTCGAACCGACCTTCGAGCACTACGCCTCGCTGTGGCAGCGCTGGCCGGCCTTTTTCGACGGGCTCGTCAACAGCCTGATCATCACCACCGGGGCGACGGCGCTTGCCGTCATGGCAAGTCTGCTCGCCGGTTTTGCCTACTCACGCTATCGAGGCGTCCGTTTCCTGGAGGGGTCGGTGATGTTTCTGATCGGATCGCGGCTGATTCCGCCGATCGTCGTGACGCTGCCACTGTTCCCGGTCGTCAATCGGCTCGGGCTCAACGACACCCATCTGGTGCTGATCCTGCTCTACGCGACTTTCTTCGTCTCGCTCGGCACGCTCCTGATGCGCACGTTCATTGACCAGGTACCGCGCGAACTCGACGAGGCGGCCGTCCTCGACGGCGCGCGGCCGCTGACGATCCTTGTGAAGATCATCTTGCCGCTCGTAGCGCCCGGCATGCTCGCCGTCGCCGTCTTCGTAGTCGTCTTCGCGTGGAATGAGTTTCTGTTCGCCTATATCTTCACCGCCAACCACGCCAAGACCGCGCCTCTGGTCCTTTCGGAGATGATCAGTTCGATCGATGGCGTCGACTGGGGCGTCCTCTTTGCTGCCTCTACCGTCCAATTGCTGCCGGTTCTCGTCTTCGTGGTCCTGATGAACCGGTTTCTCGTCGCCGGATTGACCGCCGGCGCGACCAAGGGGTGACGACGTCACCGAGAAAGGGAGGAAGACAATGCCTTTGCACATGACACGCAGAGCCCTGCTGACGACGGCGATGGCCGCCGGCGCGACGGGTGCCTTGGGTCGGTTGGCCCATGCTCAGGTAAAGACGCTGAATGTGCTTTGCCATCGCGTCCACCAAGCCAACCTGACGACCGGCGCCGCCGGCAATGTCATCAAGCCCTGGGAGGACAAGAACAATGCCCAGATATCCTGGACCACGCTCGACAGCAATCCGCTCCAGGACCGGCTATTCCGGGAGGCGAGCCTGAGCGAGACCGATTTCAACATCGGCTATGTCATCGACAACCGCATGACGTCGCAGATCGCCTCGCTATTCGAGCCGCTAGACGATCTCCGGGAAGCCGAGCCGATCGAGGATTTCGACGATGTCGCCGAGGGCCTGCGCCAGTCGATGACCGTCGGCGGCAAGCTCGTCGGCGTTCCGGTGCGCCATGCCACGCAGGGGCTTTTCTACAACGAGGAGCTGCTTCAGGAGGCCGGCATTTCGGCGGCGCCGGATACGCTGGAGGAGCTGGTCGAGCAGGCGAAGAAGCTGACCTTCACCTCCAGGTCCGGCACGCCCGTCGTCGGCATGATCCTTGCGAGTGACCTCGCCGTCTTCCCGGTCATGTTCGCCCGCGCCTTCGGCGGCGATTTCATCGACAAGCAGTTCAAGGTGGTCCCCGATCCGGAGGCGATGGAAAAAGGCCTGTCCGTGCTTGCCGACCTCTTCAAGGCCGGCGCGCTGCCCCGCAGCTATGCCACAACGCGCAACGACGACGTGGTGACGTGGATGCAGCAGGGGCGCGCTGCCTTCGCGGTGCTGCCCTTCGCCCGCTACGCGCAGCTCAACAACAAGGAACAGTCGACCGCACCGGGAAAGATCAAGGCGATCGAGTTCCCCGGCTCCAAAACCCTCGGCAGCGGTCACGAAATGCATCCGGTCGTTGAATCCTGGGCGATGGCCATTCCCGCTAATTCGACGGACAAGAAGCTCTCCTGGAGCTACATCCGCTTCGTAGCGAGCAAGGCCGCCACACTCGACATGGCGCGCAACGGCAATGGCCCCGTCCGCACCTCGACCTATGCCGAGCCGTCGTTCGCCGGGTCGCTGCCGCAGGCGAAGGTCGAGGCTGCCGCGCTCGCCAAAGCGCGACCGGCATTTCCGGCTTTTCCCGAAGCCGCTCGCGCTCAGTCGACGTTTCTCGAGGAGGTTCAACTCGCTGTCCTCGGTCGCAAGAGCCCGAAGGAAGCGGTCGCCGCCATTATCGACCGCGTCAAACCGCTGATGCCAGCGTAATCATATGAACCGACGTTCATATCGCCTCGCACATACCGAATGGGAACGCCGGCCGAAATCGCTGCGGCGGTGGCGTTCCTCGTGAGTGATGAAGCTTTCGTTCGTCACAGGCCAAACCCTGATCGCCGACGGAGGGCTCTCGATACTGGACTTCACTTCGCTTTCTCTTCTCGACCAGCGCGGTTCGGTGCTGTTCTCAGGCATGGTCGGCGACACTCCGTAGGCAGGTCTGAACCAGGCCGAAGCCGACCGATCTTTCCGATCGAATATCCGATGATCTGGTAGCAGGAGCGCGCTGCCGCCTGTGCCATACTCACCGGAGTACCAGTTTCGGGTTTCGCTGCTGCGGCTGAACGAACGGAGCCTACCCCGGACCTTCGCGCGCCGATTTTCTACTAGCTTCCCGCGAGCGACAACCCACTGGCGCGCTCGCATAACAGGGCAAGCAATTCGCTGCGCCGCGCTTCTGGCGTGTCGACGGGCAACACGAAACAAAGCGTCTTGTTGATGGCTCCGTTGCCGTCGCGGATGGGCGCGGCCATGCACCAAGTGAAGCGGTCGGCCAGAGCGGCGGTCTCGCTGAAACCTTGCTGGCGCGCCAGAGCGACATCGCCGAAGAACTCGGCTGGCGCAATGACACGGCCGTCTGGAAGCGTGTAGTCGCCAGGCGGAATGAAGTCCCGTATTTCCTGCTCGCTCATATGGCCGAGCAGCAGCCTACCGGACGCCGTCCACGGTATCGGCACCTCGACGCCGACATCGCTTGAAATCCGGAACGGGCCAGGCGAGTCCCGGCAATCAAGGACGACATATTTGGTCCCGCGCAGGCCGCACAGTTGGACGGTCTCGCCCGTCTCCGCGCCTAGTCTGTCTAGGGTTTCGATGATGCGCCGGTAATGGGCATTATGATGTGAGTAGGCCCAGCCGAACAGATGCATCGCCTTTCCGAAATAGACATAGCCTTCCGTCCCGACATTTTCGAGCATTTCGGCTTCCAGCAGGCTGTTGACGATTTCATAAGTGGTTGAACGCGGCGCGCCGATCATCTTGGCGATGTCGCCGACGCGCATCGGCGCGCGGTGCCGCAGAAGGGCCTCCAGTAGCATGATGACGCGGTCGATCCCGCGACGCCGTTCGCCATTGCGCGGCTCGGCGCCGGCTTCCGTTTCAATTAGACCAGTGACGCCATCGCTCATGTAGGCCGCACCCGCGCAAAAATCATTCGGCCCTCGTCTCAAGACGCTTGAAAGATGTCAAGGCTCAGTCTAGCATCCCGTTTGTCCGATATACAGGCCTACTGTCTGAAATATCGGACAATAACGAGCCAGGCGCAGAAAGTCCTGACGAGAAAAACGGGCGGTTTCCGATGCGGCAACCGGCGGGTTCTCTCGTCCCGATCCCGCACGTCCAGGCATAACTTCAGAAGGGAACAATCATGACGAAATCATCGTTTTTCGCGTCCGCCAGTGCCCTTTGCCTCGGCCTCCTCCTCAGCCTCGGCGCCGGTTCGCAGGCCAACGCCGCCGCTAAATGCATCAAGGGCGATCGCAAAGCGCCATATACGATCGGCTGGGCCAATATCTATTCAGTGCCGACCTGGATGAAGCAGACACAGGGCACGATCGAAGCCGAAGTCGAGACTTTGAAGAAGCAAGGCTTGGTCGACAAACTCGTCGTGACCGATGCCCAGGGCGACGCCAACGTCCAGATTCAGCAGATCCAGTCGATGATCGATTCCGATGTCGATGCCATCATCTTGATCGCTGGTTCGTCGACCGCGCCGGCGCGCGTGCTGGCGGACGCCTGCGCCAAAGGCATCGCCATCATCAACTTCGACAGCCTCGTCGATACCGACCAGGTGACCGCCAAGGTCAACACCGATTCCTCACAGTGGGGCGATCAGGCGGCCAAGTTCCTGATCGACGCCATCGGCGGCAAGGGCAAGATCCTCATCCTCAATGGCCCAGCCGGCGTTTCGGTCAGCGACGACCGGCGCAAAGGCGCCGATGCCGAGCTTAAGGCCCATCCCGATGTGAAGGTGCTTGCCGAGACGAACACGCCCTACAATGTCGCGCCCGCCCAGGAGGCCGTCACCAGCCTGCTTTTCGCCAACCCCGAAATCGACGGCATCCTGTCGCTGGGCGGCGCGTTGTCGGCGGGCGCCGTGCTCGCGCTCGACAAGCAGGGCCGCGACCAGGTGCCGATCACCGGCGAGAATGCGCGCCAGTTTCTCGAACTGTGGAAGGAAAAGGGCCTGAAGAGCTGGGCGACGATGCAGCCGAACTGGCTCGGCGCCTTCGCCACCTACACCGCCGTCCAGGCACTGGAGGGCGAGGATGTGCCGGCTTTCGTCAAGATCCCGTTGCCGGTGATCGACAATTCCAACATCGACGAATACCTCGCCCGGGCGAAGGATTTCCCGGCTGACGGTTACATCTATTCGCCGTACGATGAGGATCTATTCAAGAAGCTGCTGGCCCAAAAATAAGCCTGAAGGGTTGTAGCATTGACAACCACGGCTCCGCTTCTCGCCGCGCAGGGGGTGTCGAAGTCCTTTTTCGGCAACCCCGTTCTGCGCAACGTTTCAATCGCTCTCCAGCCCGGCCGCGTGCATGCACTGCTGGGCGAGAACGGCGCAGGTAAGTCGACACTGATCAACCTTTTGTCCGGCGCCTTGCGCCCGGACGGCGGGGCGATCGAGGTCGATGGGCGCCCGGTCTCGCGCATGACCCCCGCTAATGCGCGACAGGCCGGAATCGCCGTTGTCCAGCAGGAACTCAGCCTGACGACCAGCTTGTCCATTGCCGAAAACATCGGGCTCGGTGCCTATCCCAAGCGGTTCGGCTTGATCGACTACAACGAGCTTGCCGTCCGGGCCAGGGCCGCATGCGATCTTGTCGGGCTTTACGAACCGCTGTCTGCGCCGGTGGGGCACCTGTCCCTCGGCCGCCGGCAGATGGTGGAGATCGCCAAGGCGCTTTACCGCCGGCCGCGCGTGCTCATTCTCGACGAACCCACCTCATCGCTATCGGCAACTGAGACAAAAATCCTCACCGACCTGCTGGAGAGGCTTCGGGGCGAGGGCATCGCTATTCTCTACATCTCACACCGACTGAACGAGGTGATGGCGCTGTGCAAGCATGTCACCGTGCTCAAGGACGGGACCTGCACGGCGGACTGCTCGCTGGAAGGAACCGATGCCGCCGGGCTGGTACGGCTGATGGTCGGCCGCGACCCCGGCGATCTCTTTCCACGATGGCGGCCTTCGCCATCGCCGGCCGACGCCATCTCGGTTCGTAAATTTTCGGCCGGCCTGATGCGCGACGTCGATCTCGACATCAGGACGGGCGAGGTGCTTGGCATTGGCGGCCTGGTCGGGCAGGGGCAGGAAGATCTGCTGCTTGGCCTCTACGGCGCGATCCCCGCCAGGACGGTATCCGCGACCGTAAACGGTGTTTCGGGTTTGCCCGGCGGCGTGCCGAACGCCAATGCGCTCGGCCTCGCTTATGTCCCGGCTGACCGCAAGCGCGAAGGCCTGCACCTGATCCATCCCATCATCACCAATATGATGCTGCCCGCCTTCGCAAGGCTGCCGGCGCTGAAGCTGCGCAGTCGGCGTGCCGAGCGCGATATGGCAAGGGGTCTCGCCGCCCAGCTTGCCATCAAGGGCGACCTCGACCGCCCGGCACAGGCACTCTCAGGTGGCAACCAGCAGAAGGTCGCGCTGGCGAAATGGATGCCACACGAGCCGCTTGTGCTTCTCCTCAACGACCCGACGCGCGGCGTCGATGTCGAGACCAAGCGTGAGATCTACATGATGCTTCGCAAACTCGCCGCCGCCGGCAAGGCGATCGTGCTGCTCAGTTCCGACACACCCGAACTGGTGCACCTTTGCGACCGTGTCGGCGTGGTCCGCGAAGGCCGCATCGTGGCCATGCTCGAGCGCGAGGCACTGAGCGAGGAAGCCATCGTTTCCGCCGCAATGGGCGCCGAACAGCAGAAAGTTGCGGCATGAGCGCGGTCGCATCCTCAAGCCAAGCCGGCGCGCTCTACTGGCCGGTTCAGCTGCGCCGCAATGTCGGCGTGCGCAGCCTGTTCGCTGTGGTCCTGGCGTTCGTCATTGCTTACGGTTTCCTGTTTCCCGGCCTCTTGACAGCGTCCGGTTTCGCCAAATTCACCCAGAGCTGGTTTCCGCTGGCGCTGGTCGCCATGGCCCAGGCGATCCTCATGCTCACCGGCGGCATAAGCCTGGCCATCGGCGCCATGGTCAGCCTGGGCGCAGTGATCGCTGCGACGACGATGACTGGACCGCTGGGCGTAGCCGGCGGTGCCGCTGCGGTGGCGCTGACCGGTCTCGGCATCGGTGCCGCGATCGGGTTCATCGTCGTGAAACTTCGGTTGCCGGCGATCGTGGTGACGCTGGCTGGCTCCTTCATTATCGGCGGCGCTGCCCTGCTCATCCTGCCGAGGCCGGGGGGCGCCATACCCGAGTGGCTGTCGGACCTGCTTGCCGGCAACACGCCGGCGGCATTCGTGCTGCTGGTACTCATCGTGGTTTTGTGGAAACTCTATCTCGCCACGCCGCTTGGTTTGAGCATCTATGCTGCAGGCGAAAATCCCGTCGGCGCCTACCGCTCCAGCGTGCCGGTCGACGGTGCCCGGATCGCCGCCTACGCGATTAGCGGCCTGCTTTGCACAGGCGCCGGCCTGTTCATCGCCGCGCAAACCGGTTCGGGCGATCCAGTCATCGGCACGGCGTTCACGCTGAATTCCATAGCCGCCGCAGTGCTCGGCGGCATCGGTTTCCTTGGCGGCCAAGGTACCATGCGCGGCGCTCTTGCGGGCAGCCTGCTGCTCAGCCTGATGATCAGTGTCATGTTCTTCCTCGGCTTCACGCCGGTCGCCCAATATGTCGCCCAGGGCCTCATCATCATCGGGGCGGTCGCCATCCCGCAATTCCGCAAGGTGCAGCAATGACAGCACGGAAAGTCAGTGTGAGCGGCAGGCGCGCCGTGACGATTTTGCGCAGCCGGCCCTTCCTTACGATCGCTATAGTTGCGGCGGTATGGATCGCGGCGAGCTTCGCTTCACCTGGCTTCGGCGCTTATGGGCATTTGCGCTATTTGGTTGAATTGGGCGCGGTGGTCGGCCTGGTCGCGGCGGGCCAAACTTTCGTGGTGATTGCCGGCGGAATCGACCTTTCCGTCGCGGCGATCGTCACGGTTAGCGCTGTCAGCCTGCCGCTGCTTTCATGGCAGGCGGATCCGACAGGGCTCACCGCCGTTCTTGCAGTTCTCACGTTGACGAGCGCAATCGGTCTGGTGAACGGGCTGGGCGTGGCGCTGTTGCGCGTTCATCCAATGATCATGACGCTGGCGATGGCGACATTCCTGCAAGGTCTGCTGATCATCATCGCCGGCGGCAGTGCCGTGACCGCCGAGAACCCGCTGGTCCGCTGGCTCGGCAATGCGCGGCCGGTCGGTATTCCGGCAGGCGTGCTTTTGTGGGTGGTCATTTCAGTGATCGTTCTGACCACGATGCATGCGACATCCCTTGGCGCCCGGATATTCGCGATGGGCGCCAATCCGCTCGCCGCGGCGCTGTCCGGGGTTCCCGTCGCCTCGACCACGCTGGCGGTCTACGGCATCAGCGGCTTCTGTGCGGGACTTGCCGGTGTGTTGGTCCTCGGCATGAACGGACAAGGCTATGTCGGTATCGGCGATCCTTATCTGCTCGCCTCGATTGCCGCCGTGGTGCTTGGCGGCACCTCGATCCTCGGCGGGCTCGGCACCTATGCCGGCACCATCCCCGGCGCCATCCTGCTGGTTACGATCACGGCGCTGATCACCGTGGTCAACGCATCGCCTGGCTGGCGCAGTATCCTGTTCGGGTCGCTGATCCTGGGGCTGCTGCTTCTCTCAGGCAGAGAGCAGGCCCGCCGATGACATATCGTCCAGCCGATAAATGCGCCGTGCATTGCCGTAGAACAGTGCCGTCTGCTCGTCCGCGGAAAGCTCTCCTGCAATGGCCTTGAAGCTGTCATACACCGCATCGAACGATGCATGCAGGCCGGCGACCGGAAAGTCGCTGCCGAACATCGCGCGCCGCGTACCGAAACAGTCGATGCAATGCATGACAACCGACCTTAGGCTGTCGAGCGTCCAATCATGATCGTAGGCGACCAGATCCGATATCTTGATGGCGACGTTCTCGCGCTCCGACAAAAGCCGCAGCCCCTCGCGCCACACCCGCATTCCGTCCGCATCGCGATCGATCGGGCTGCCGCAATGGTTGAGAACAAAGAGCTGGTCTGGAAAGGCCGCTGCGAGGCGCGCCGCGCCGGTGAGCTGGCGCGGAAACACCATCAGGTCGAAAACCAGCCGGCGGCGCCCAAGCAGGGACAGGCCGGCACGCCAGGCCGGATCGTCCATGATGCCGTCGCGGGCGGCAAAACGACGGGCGGGATCAGGATCCCAGCTCAGTATGTCGCGTACGCCGACGACACGGTCGAATGCCGCCTGCGCCTGGACCAGCGCCGGCGCTTGGCGGTTCGCCAGAGGTACGTGAACGACGTAACGGGCGGCCACGCCGCGCGACTTGTCGAGGGTTTCAAGCCACCGCGTTTCACCCACGCAGTCATCCCCGGCCCAACCGGCTTCAATATGGACGGTGGCGACGACACTGTGCTGGCCGGCGTCGCGCAAATAATCTTCAGGAAGGTAGTTTCGCCGCAAGGGGCCAAGCTCGCCCAGACCGCCGCGTTCGCCAGCCGTGGGCGCGAGCCAGGGATGGCGGCCGAGGCCGAGATCCCACAGGTGATGGTGGGCATCGATGATCGGTCCGCAGTAACGCTTTGGCACGCATCTCTCTCATGGTGTGGCCGGCATCGGAAATCGATCCGGACTTCATCCTGCGAAAGCGAAAGGACTAGCATCGGATGACCGAAAACTCACCCGTACTGTCGCTCGCGACCCGTGAAAATTTCCTGCTCGACGATCGTATCCGCGGCGTTCCGCCTGGCACCCTCGGCCTGGACAGCAGCTTTGTCGCATCTGAGCGCTGGCATCCAGCGCATGGACGTATGTCGTTGCCGGTGTTGACCCTCGACGAGGAGGCCTTCATCGCCAATCGTGACCTGTTCTTGGGGTATGCGCGAGAACAGGGCGCCGTGATCGCCCCGCATGCCAAGACCCCGATGGCGCCGGACCTTGCCCGGTCCCTGGTCGAGGCCGGAGCATGGGGCACGACCGTCGCCGACATAAGGCAGGCCACAGTGATGCTCAGATCCGGGCTCTCTCGGCTGATCATCGCCAACGAGGTCGGCGGACCAGGTGGTGCGAACCGACTTGCTGTCCTTGTCGGCGCCTGGCCAAGCGCCGAGTTCTACGTTTTTGCCGACTCTTTCGACGCCGTGAATGCGCTTGCTGAAGCTTGGCGCGCCAATGCGACGCTGCCGCCATTGCGCGTGCTCGTGGAACTTGGTGCGGGGAGGGCAGGCGCCCGGACCACCGGCGAAGCCGAGGCGATCGCCGACGCGGTTGTAGCTGCCGGAGGGCGGCTGCTGATCGCCGGCGTCGCAGCCTACGAAGGTGCCGCGGCGCAAGCCGATCCTGGCCGTACCGATGAGGCGATATCCGCGCTGTTGGCAATGACAGCCGATATGTTCCTGCGGCTCCGCGCCCGCGTCGGCGGCGACACCCCGCTGATCGCCACCGCCGGCGGCTCGGTGTACTTCGACAAGGTGGTCGCAGCGCTTTCGCCCCTCGTCTCCAGGGACGGCAATGCCACGTTGGTGCTGCGCAGCGGCGCCATCTTCTTTCACGACCATGGCGTCTACGACAGGTCGCTCGGCGCACTCGATGCCCGCGACGGTTTTGCGATCGGCGGCGTCGGTGCTTCCGCACGAAATTCCTTCCATCCGGCTTTACGTCTTTGGGCCGAGGTACTGTCGCGGCCGGAGCCCGGCCTTGCTATCTGCGGTATGGGCATGCGCGACGTGTCGTTCGACCAGGGCTTTCCGAAGGTCGTGACCATCTTTCGTGCCGGCAAGCAGCTGCCGAAAGCGCGTGCCGAGGTCTTCAAGCTCAACGACCAGCACGCCTTCCTGACAATTGCGTCGGGCGACAATATTGCCGTTGGTGACGTCGTTGAATTCGGCATCTCGCACCCCTGCACCTGCCTCGATCGCTATCGCGTGATCTTCGGCGCCGACGCGGCCGGGTATGTCCGCCACGCCTTTCCTACCTATTTCGGCTGAGCAGATATCGCGGCCACTTCCAAAAAAGAGAACCTCGAAAGGATCTGATATGATCAAGTACTTCCAGTCCGGCTCCCGCATGTCTCAGGCGGTCGTCTATGGCGGCCTCGTGCACATCGCAGGCCAGGTGGCAGACGACCGCAAGGCCGGCATCGAGGGTCAGACGAGCGACGTGCTCTCCAAGGTCGAGGCGCTCCTTGTTGAGGCCGGCAGCAGCAAGTCGAGGCTAGTGGCGATCAACATCTTCCTGCCGCAGATCGCCGACTTCGATGCCATGAACAGCATCTACGATGCCTGGGTGGATCCTGCGCGCCTGCCGGCGCGCGCCTGTGTCGAGGCGCGTCTCGCCGATCCCGATCTCCGCATAGAGGTCACTGCGATCGCAGCTATCTGAGCCGCCGCCATGCACACCGGCCTCAGCCATACGCTCGACTTCGACCGGGACGGCAAGACACTCGGCCATCTCAGCATTCCGTTTTCGATCGACCGTTCGCCCTATTTCCAGGTCAAGGTCCCGATCTGCCTTGTCCGCAACGGCGAAGGCCCGTCGGTGCTTCTGATGGCCGGCAATCACGGCGACGAATATGAAGGCGAGCTGTCGTTGGCAAAGCTGGTGCGCCGGCTCGATCCCAAGCAGATCAAGGGTCGCGTCACCATCCTGCCGATGGCGAACGTGCCGGCGGTGATCGCCGCAAAGCGCTGCTCGCCACTCGACGGCGGCAATCTCAACCGCGCCTTTCCGGGCGACCCGTCAGGCACGCCAACAAGCCGGCTTGCCAATTTCCTGGAGATGGAACTGTTTCCCCGCCACGACGTCATCTTCGACATTCATTCTGGCGGCACCTCGATGGAGCATCTGCCGACCGCGCTTGTCGAGCACAATACCGATCCCGACCGGCACCGGCGCGGTGTGGAGCTAATGCGGACGCTCAGCATGCCCTATGGGTTCGTGGCCGACAACGGCCAGGCCTCACCGACCTCCATGGGTGCGGCGCGCCGGGCCGGCGCCATCGGCGTCAGCGGAGAGTTCGGCGGCGGTGGCACTGTCACGGTCGATACGATGGAGATTACCGCCCGCGCACTCGACGCCCTGATGGCCGCCTTGGGAGTGGTTGAGGCGCCGGTTCTTGCACCGGCAACCGGACCTTCGGCGCCGACGCGGCTTCTTTCGTTGTCTCGGCACAGTCAGGGCCTTTATGCCACAAGCCGTGGTTGGTTCGAGCCGGCAGTCAGGCTGGGCGACAGCGTGACTTCAGGCCAACTGGCGGGCTGGTACCACGACCTCGAACGACTCGACCTCGCCGAGCAAGCCCTGCACTTCCTCGAAAGCGGCATTGTGCTTTCGCGCCGGCTGCACACGATGTGCGAGGCGGGAGACTGCCTCATGCAGGTCGCCGAGCCGGTCGACTGATAAGAAGCCCTCCCGACCATACGCCCATATCAGGATCAAGACTGAGGATAACCGGATGCAACTGTCGATGTGGACCTATCCTTGGGATGTCCAGGATCTGGGCTTGGAGATGGTCGAGCGCGATCTTGTCGAGCGTGCCGGGCTCAACATGATCAGTCTGGCGACTTCGTATCACGCTGGCCGGTTTCTGCAGCCGCGCAGCCCGCGCCGGAAAGCCTATTTTCCGGAAGACGGAACCATCTATTTCAAGCCAGATGCGGCACACTGGGCCGACCTAGCCATCCAGCCCAAGGTGGCGAAGGTGATCATGGAAGGCGGCGATGTGCTTGGCGACCTTGTCCGCCGGCGCGAGGTGGGCGGGCTGGGCGTTTCGTGTTGGACGGTCTGCTTGCACAACACCCGGCTCGGCATGCTTCATCCGCAGGCCGTAACCCGCAACGCCTTCGGCGATGCCAACTACTACAATCTCTGCCCATCACATCCGGAAGCGCGCGCTTATGTCCGCGCGCTGATCGCCGATATCTCGCACAGCTACAGGCCGGACCGGATCGAGCTTGAAAGCCCGTCATTCATGGGCTTCGCCCACGAATACCATCATGAGAAAGACGGTGTCGGGCTGATGCCGGAAGACGATTTTCTGTTGTCGATATGTTTCTGCCCGTCCTGCCTTGCGCGCGCGGCCGAGGCCGGCGTCGACGGCGAAGTAGCGCGCAAGCTCGTCGGGCAATGGATCGTCGAGACCTGCGAGCGCGCCGTGCCCGAACGGCGCTTTCCAGACTTTCCGGGGAGCGGCCTCGACACTTTTTTGCCATGGCCGGAACTCCATGGCTACCTGCTGTGGCGGTTCGAACCGGTGACCAGCCTGGTCGCCGAACTGCGCGAGGTGGCCAATCCGGCGACCCGCGTTGTCATCATCGATTTGAAAGACGGTTGGCTTGGCGGCTGCGATCTCGCGGCGCTCGGCAAGGTCTGTGACGGGGCAATCCTGTGTGCCTACGACATGCAGCCCCGCGATGTCGCCAGCCTGATGGCGGCCGGACGCGCAGCCCTTGGCGTGAAAAAGTTCCTCGGCGCCGGCTACCGGCTGTTCTATCCGGAAATGGCCGGCCCCGACATCCTCACCGCCAAGGTCAAAGCTGCGATGGCGCCGGATGTCGACGGCATCAATTTTTACAATTATGGCCTTGTCCCTGCCGCACGCCTCGATTGGGTGAGTGCCGCAAGATCCGTTTGAAAAACCGATCCGTTGCCGCAGTCTGCTAGGACTGACCTCACTTTGCCTTGGAGCTTTATGAGCATGCCGGCTATTCGCTTCGGTCACATTGGCCGGCGGCGGCCGGACAAGCTGAAAGCATGGCGGTGACGGTCCATGCGGATCGAAGATCATACGCCGACCATATTGCTGCTTATACGCTTCAAAGTATACAAAATTCGATACGGAAAAGCGTATATTGAAATTTATCTGCGCGAGCGTATAATACCATGGCTAGAGAGGTATGCTGTGGACCAAATCGCCCGAACACCCAAGCAAATTGGAGATGCCGTCCGCCGGCAGCGTCGCAAGCTCCGCCTCAACCAGACCAATGTCGGGGACCAAACGATGCTGCGTCAGGCGACCATCTCGGCCGTCGAGAGTGGCGCGCCTGGGACCCAGCTCGGAACGCTTTGCGATATTCTCGCAGCGCTCGACCTCGAATTCGTCGTCCGCCCTCGTACCAAGGCAAAGCCGGCTGAGATCGAGGACATCTTCTGATGGCTCGTCCGCGGCAGCACATCCCGCTAAATGTCTTCTTGAACAGCCGTCTCGTCGGGCGGCTGAATAGACAATCCAGCGGCGCGATCGATTTTCAGTACGATCCGTCCTGGCTTGCTTGGGAGCACGCGCTGCCCGTCTCGCTATCACTGCCTCTGCGTGAAGATCGTTATATCGGTGCGCCCGTCATCGCCGTCTTCGACAATCTCCTGCCCGACAACGTCCCCATTCGCCGCCGTATGGCGGAGCGTGTTCATGCTCAAGGAATAGACGCTTACGACCTGCTTGCCGCTGTCGGGCGCGATTGTGTCGGCGCATTGCAATTCCTGCCGGATGGTGTCGAGCCAGGCCCCGCCGGTATTGTCAACGGCAAACCCGTTGACGATACCGAGATTGCTCGTCTTCTCCTCGATCTGGCATCGGCTCCCCTTGGGCTTGGCGAGGACGAGGACTTCCGGATCTCGATCGCTGGCGCTCAGGAAAAGACTGCGCTCTTGTTCTGGAAAGGACGTTGGTACAAGCCGCTGGCGACGACTGCCACGACGCACATCCTCAAACCACAGATTGGACGGTTGCCAAATGGCATCGATCTTTCCTTCAGCGTCGAGAACGAATTTTTCTGCCTCAAGCTGACAACCGCCCTAGGGCTCCCGAGCGCCGTCGTCGCAATCGAGGAGTTCGAAGGCAATCGCGTGCTCGCGGTCGAGCGGTTCGATCGCCGATGGACCAGTGACAATCGTCTCCTGCGTTTGCCCCAGGAAGACTGCTGCCAGGCCCTTTCTGTGCCGCCGTCACTGAAATACGAATCCGACGGCGGGCCTGGCGTTCCGGCTATCCTCAATTTGATGAAGGGAAGCGACCAACCGGAGGTAGACCAGGCTGCGGTTTTAAAGGCCGTGGTTGCCTTTTGGCTTCTCGGCGCCACAGATGGGCACGCCAAGAATTTTAGCGTCTTTCTTTCCCCCGGCGGCCGGTTCCGCATAACGCCGCTCTATGATGTGATTTCAGCGCAGCCCAGCCTTGATGCGGGACAGATCAAGCGCAACAAAATGAAACTGGCGATGGCTATTGGTGACACACGCCACTACCTCGTCGACAGCGTCATGCCACGCCATTTTATCCAGACCGCCGCCAAAGCAGGGATCGGTCCGAAACCCGTCAAGGCGATCTTTGATGAGCTGCGCCAACAGGCGCTAGCGGCGGTCGAACTGGTTTCTGCATCGCTCCCAAAGGATTTTCCTGCGGAAGTCGCTGATGCCATCGGCAATGGGGTCAGGGCTCGTGTACGCAGACTGGAAGAGGCGTGATGCTGAAAGTAGAGACGCAACGAGACTGATGTCGCCATTGCGACAACGCTCAAATGGTCTTCTTCAGCAGCAGCAGCAGCATCCAGGCGGCCACGGCCGCCGCTGCGTCGTCCAGATGATGCCGAACCCACCCCTTACCTTCTCATGCGCGATAGGATGGGCCAAGGTTTGACCACATCAAAAAAACCGGAAAGCAAGGAACCTGCCGACCACCAGAGCGGCTCGAGCGGCAGCATGGAAAGTGTGACGCGGGGCTACCCGATCCTAGCCAGTGCCTTTCCGGGATAGGATCAACTCACGGATTTGCCAGCCTGTAACTTTCTTACGAGGCCGATCAACTGATCCAGATCAGCGCGTGGAAGCGCAAGTATCTCGGGCGGGGGTTTGTGATATTCCTTCATCAATTCCTTGATGGTTGCGGCACCTTTGGGTGTGAGCTTGACAAGCTTCACACGGCGATCGCCTGGCGACGGAATCCGTTCGGCGAGCCCCGCCTGCTCAAGCCGGTCGACCAGCCAGGTCGCCGTCGATGGATCGCACTGCCATTGAGCAGCCAATGCGCCGATCGGCTTGCCCGCATCTTTGTCGAGCGTGAAGAGGGCGCGGGAGTCGTTGGGCGTCAGGCCCAATTTCTGCTGGATCGCCAACCGGTCCGGCGCGGACCGCATCAGGAAATCAAACATCAGGCGCCATGCCTCGGTGGCGTGCTGCAAGCGATCTTGGCTCGGTCTCATTCCACGCTCCTTCATGTCTTGACACATACTTGGACCAATCATATGATTTGATCAATCAAAATGTTTTTGTGGTCAAAGCAATGAGAGGAGATCCGAGATGACCAATACCACGGTTCTCGTCGTCGGAGGCGGCCTGAACGGTCTGACGGCGGCCGCCCTTTTGGCTCACAACGACATTGCGTGTGTCCTCGTCGAGCGTCATCCCGACACGTCAATCCAGTACAAGTTTGCCGGCATCTCCCCGCGCAGCATGGAGATATTCCGAAGCCTCGGCCTCGAGGAGGAGATTCGTACAAATCGGACGGGGAACCAGCAGGCAGGCGCTATTGCGCGCGCCAGGAATCTCGCCGATCCGCAGATTCAATGGGGCGGACCGGCGTGGCCGGATGCAAGTGCCCTCAGCCCCACGCAACCAGCGACGTGTGATCAGCACGTCCTGGAACCGATTCTGCGCCGCTACGCCGAGCGGAACGGTGCAGACGTGCGTTTCAGCACGGAGCTGGTGACTTTCGATCAGGACGAGACCGTCGTCCGCGCGGAAATTCGCGATATCGCGACCTGCGCAAAGGAGGTCATCTCGGCCGACTATCTGATCGTCGCGGACGGTGCGAACGGTTCCCTGCGAGAGAGGCTGGAGATCAGCCGCAGCGGGGCAGGCGGCCTTCAGCACTGGATGAATGTCGTCTTTGACACGGACATGCCTCCGACGATAGGCGGCAAGCGCTTCACGTCGTGCTTCGTGACGGACCTCAACGGGACCTTCACGCCCAGACAGGGTGGACGATGGCTTCTGGCGCTCCAGTACTTTCCCGAAAAGGGCGAGAAACCACAGGATTTTGATGAAGCCAAGTGCAGGGAACTGATCATACGAGGTGCGGGCCGGCCGGACATCACGACGAGGCTTGTCGATGCGCGCTCCTGGGAAGTGGCCGCCCTCACAGCGCGCCAATTCCGCCGAGGCCGCGCGTTTCTTGTGGGGGATGCCGCACATGTGATGCCCCCAACAGGCGCTTTCGGTGGCAATTCAGGTATCCACGACGCCCATAACCTTGCCTGGAAGCTTGCGATGGTAGCACGCGGGCATGCCGATCCCTCGTTGCTGGATAGCTATGACATGGAGCGCCGGCCGGTCATCGAGGCTACGTTGGCGCAAGCGCTCGCCCGCCTACAGAAATGGTTCGACGATCCGTCGAAGCGGTTGCCTCCTCCTGTTGCGATCGTCGAGGATTACGACGTGGTATTTGGCCAACGCTACGCTGCAGGCATCGTGGCTCTGGAATCCACACCGGACGATCACCCATTCCAAAAATCCACGGAGCTGTCGGGCCGCCCCGGCACGCGTTTGCCGCATTTCGCGGTCGGGCGTGCCGGCCAGCGGATTTCGAGTCTCGATTTGTGCGACCGCGATCTTCTTCTCCTCTGCGCCGACGAAGCATGGTGTCAGGCCGCTGACTCCGTAAGCCAGCGCCTCGGGATGCCGCTGACGTGCCACTCGTTGGGTGCGAATGGGGATCTGCTTGACTTGGACCATCGGTGGCCTTCCGTGCTCGGGGTTAAAAGCGGCGGTTCCGCCTTGGTCAGACCGGACGGATTTGTCGCGTGGCGGTCAACGCACGGTGTGCCTGATCCTGTACAGGTGCTGATCGAAACACTTGATGGGCTCGGTTTCCGCACGGAGGCGCACGAACATCATCGGTGAGCGGCGGCGAGTGCGGATGCCTCCCGCCTTCGGGCATGACTTCCTTGCCGATGCCATCACTGGGAATGACAACGATGCCAGGCGCTTGCTCCTTTCCTACTCGTTGTCGCCGAGTAGGGCCGCGCACACCGCTTCGGTGACCTTATCGGTGGTGGCACTTCCGCCGAGATCGGGCGTGTGCAGTGAGGCGTCCGCCGTCACGCGCTCGATGGCGCGCATCAGGCGCGCCGCGGCAGCCGGCTCGCCAAGATGCTCCAGCATCATCACCGCCGACCAGAACGTGCCGACCGGATTGGCGATGCCCTTGCCGGTGATGTCGAAGGCCGAGCCGTGGATCGGCTCGAACATCGACGGAAACCGCCGCGCGGGGTTGAGGTTCGCAGTCGGCGCAATGCCGATTGATCCGGCAAGTGCGGCCGCAAGATCCGACAGGATATCGGCGTGAAGATTGGTCGCGACGATTGTGTCGAGCGAGCGCGGATTGAGCGTCATGCGCACTGTCATCGCGTCGACCAGCATTTTGTCCCATGCGACATCAGGAAAATCGGCCGCGACCTCACGGGCGATGTCGTCCCAGAGCACCATGCCGTGACGCTGGGCGTTCGACTTGGTGACCACGGTCAACAGCTTTCGCGGCCGCGACCGCGCCATCTCGAAGGCGAAGCGCATGATGCGCGTCACGCCGGCGCGGGTGAAGATCGAGACCTCGGTCGCGATTTCCTCAGGCAGGCCGAGATGCGAGCGCCCGCCCTGGCCGGCGTATTCGCCTTCCGAATTCTCCCGAACGATGACCCAGTCGAGATCCCCTGCCGTGACGCCGCGAAGCGGGCTCTCGATACCGGGCAGGATGCGGGTCGGGCGGACATTGGCGTACTGGTCGAAGGGCTGGCAGATCGCGAGCCGCAACCCCCAAAGCGTCAGATGGTCGGGCACGTCTGGCGCGCCGACAGCGCCGAAATAGATCGCATCGAAGGCCTTCAGCCGCTCGGTGGCGTCCTTGGGCATCATCACGCCGTTGAACTTGTAGTAGTCCGAGCCCCAGTCGAAATGCTGCACCTCGAGACTGAAACCGCCGTCGCGCGTGGCGCAGGCGGCCAGCGCACGAAGGCCGGCCGCTACGACTTCCTTGCCGATCCCATCGCCTGGAATGGCCGCGATCCTATAGCTTCGCATTAGTCCAGTCCTCCCCTTGTGGCGCTAAACTAGCATGGACCATCGTGCTGGCCTTTGGCCGTGAGGCCGAATGCCGCCATTACGGCAAATGGTCAATCAATCCGTTCAGCAGGAGCAGCAGCACCCCGGCGGCCACAGCCGCAGCCGCATCGTCCACCATGATACCGGCCCCACCCCTTACCTTGTCATGTGCGATACGGATGGGCCAAGGCTTGACGACGTCGAAAAACCGGAAAGCAAGGAAGCCTGCTGCCCACCAGAGCGGATCGAGGGGCAGCATGGAAAGGGTTAGGGCCGCGCCGAAGGTCTCATCAATGACGACGATCTGCGGATCCTCCGTCCCGGTACGGGAGATAACATACGATGACGCCCATACGCCGACGGCGAACAGGGCCACGTAGGCAAGCACCGTCAGCCAAGGTGATGCGGGTATCAGAGCCGCGGCAACAGCCACTCCAACCATTGCGCCGGCCGTGCCCGGCCATATTGGAGATAATCCCGCGCCGACAGAGGTCGCGAGCAGGTAGGCGAACTTGGGTGGAAACTTATGCATCGATTTTCGGCCGGCTTCCCACGGATCGCAAGCGATCATAGTCACATCGTTCGGGTGCTGCCGCCAGACTGCTGTTCGATTTGCACCACCTCACAAGGGCATCGCCCAAACCGTGAAAATGCTGTCGGGCAGCTGTCGCAGCGACTGGAAGTTCTGTTTCGCCGCCAGCTCGGCGAGTACCTTAATCCGCCGGCCCCATTCGCCAAACGAGATCATTTTTGCGGCAAGTTGAGAACGTTGCTGAGCCCGGTCTCGGCCCGCATTGGCCAACCGAAACGGTGGCGACGGTGGAACAAACCCGCAAATTGCTGGTAAAGCTCCGTCAACCGACATCATCAGAGGAGCCGCCATGATCGCCGGTCTCATGAAAAGTCGCATCGACCCGCTATGGGAGCAGGCCGCCTCTCCGCTGATCGGGATCGGCATGACGCCGAACCAGGTTACGGCCAGCGGGCTGGTGCTCGTGGCTTTGTCTTCGGCCGCCTACGCGTTTCATCATTCAAGTCTTGCCTTTGGCCTTTGCCTGGCGTTTGCCTTCAGCTTCGATGCGCTGGACGGTGCGGTCGCCCGCCGGACAAATATGAGCACCAAGGCCGGTGGCTATTTCGACGCCGTCGTCGACCGCTATCAGGAATTGGCCGTCTTTGCGGCTATCGGCTGGGTTGCCGATCTGTGGGCGATCGCAATGTTCGCATTCGCGGGCGGGATCCTCACCAGTTACGCCAAGGCGCGGACGGCGCTGGAAATCCCTGTGAAAAACCACGGTTGGCCGGATTTCTTCGAGCGGATGGAACGTCTGGTGTTCATTTGCGTGCTGCTCGCCGCCGACGGAGTCGCGACCGCGATGGGCGCGGCTTCGCCCTGGATTCTGGCGGGTGGGTTCGCGCTGTACGCAGTGCTGGCCAACGCCACAGCCCTGCAACGGATCAGTCGCGCATTTGCGATGCTGAAACGAGCCGACGGGAAGCAGCCGTGAGACTACGGGGATGCTTGCACTTGGCCTCACCTGAGGCTATGCAATGCTTCACATGAATGGAGAGCGGCGATGTTGGCATTTGGAAATATAGCCGATGTGCTGGGGCTGCCGCCCAAGGAGACGGCTGCACGGTCGCCATTCGGGCTGATGGCTCGAATCGAAGACGGATTGCCGTTGGGTGCGCTTGAACGCGTCTCACAATTGCTGGCACCGGCCGATACGCAATTCAAATATCGCCTCGTCCCAAAGGCAACTTATGAGCGCCGCAAGAGAGGTGCTCTCCGACTCTCTTCGGAAGAGGGCATGCGGGTGGCGCGGGTGGCGCGCCTATGGAACCTGGCCCTCGACGTTTGGCAGATCGAAGGTGAGGCTCGTGACTTTCTGTTTCGGTCTCATCCCATGCTGGAAGACCGACGCCCGATCGACGTGGTCATTCAAAGCGAGATCGGCGCCGAACTGGTGCTCGATATCCTTGCAGGCCTGAAGTACGGCACCGCTGCTTGACGGCACAGATACTCGATCGCATGCTGCAGTGCTTCAGGATCGGCGATCCAGCCGGCACATATCCGATCTTCGACGCGACGGGCTCGACGATAGCGCCTGGCCGCTGGAACACGCCCGGCAGCCCGTTGATCTACACCAGCGAGCATTATTCAACGGCCTTGCTGGAAAAGCTGGTGCACGGCAGCGGCAGACTGCCGCCCAACCAGCCTTACGTCCAGATCATGCTTCCGCGCGGGCTGAGCTACGAACTCTTTTCTCAGCCGTCGTTGCCCGGATGGGATATGATGCCGGCAACGGTGAGCAAGGAATTCGGTGAGACATGGTGTGTCGAGCGCCGCAGCGCGATCCTGATCGTGCCAAGCGTCGTGGCTCGCCCCGACAACAACGTGTTGATCAATCCGGCACATCCGGAGTTTTCCCTGATCACGGCCAGCCTGCATCAACCCGTATACTGGGATAGCCGCCTGTTTGGCTCCTGAGCCGGGCAGAGAGGCAGGTTCCTACTTAACACAACCCGTCAGCGCCAACTCAAGCCTGGAGCGACATGGGTCAGGATCGCCTCGATGGCATGGACATTGTACTCGACGCCGAGCTGGTTGGGGACGGTAAGCAGCAGCGTATCGGCCTCGGCGATGGCTTCGTCGCCCTTTAGCTGCTCGATCAGGACGTCCGGTTCGGCGGCATAGGAGCGGCCGAACACCGCGCGTCTGTCTGCCTCGATGTAACCGAAATGATCTCCGCTCTGGTTGCCGCCGAAATAGGCTCGGTCGCGATCGTCGACCAGCGCAAAAATGCTCCGGCTCACCGACACCCGCGGCTCGCGCGTGTGTCCGGCCGCCTTCCAGGCCTCACGAAAAGCCCGGATCTGTTCGGCCTGCTGGACGTGAAACGGCTTTCCGCCTTCATCGAATTTGAGCGTGGAGCTCTGCAGGTTCATCCCCAGTTTCGCCGCCCATTCGGCGGTGGCGTTTGTGGCGGCGCCCCACCAGATGCGCTCGCGCAGGCCCTCCGAGTGCGGCTCGACGCGAAGCAGGCCAGGCGGGTTGGGAAACATCGGCCGCGGGTTGGGCTGCGCAAAGCCTTTGCCCAGCAACACTTTGAGCAGCACTCCGGTGTGTCTACGGGCCATGTCGGCATCGCTCTCGCCCTCTTGCGGGGCGTAGCCGAAGTAGCGCCATCCCTCGATCACCTGCTCCGGCGAGCCTCGGCTGATGCCCAGCTGCAGACGCCCTCCGGCGATTAGGTCGGCGGCGCCGGCGTCCTCGGCCATGTAGAGCGGGTTCTCATAGCGCATGTCGATCACCGCCGTGCCGATCTCGATTCGGCTGGTCTTTGCGCCGACCGCCGCCAGCAGCGGGAAGGGCGAGGCGAGCTGGCGGGCGAAGTGATGCACGCGGAAATACGCGCCGTCCGCACCCAGCTCCTCGGCCGCGACCGCCAACTCGACGGACTGCAAAAGCGCGTCGGATGCCGTCCGCGTCTGCGATTGCGGCGAGGGCGTCCAGTGCCCGAACGAGAGGAAACCAATCTTCTTCATGAGAACCAGCCTAAAGGGGAGCCAGGTGCAGACTATGCTGCGGCGCGCAGCAAAGCATCGCAAAATCGGTGCCGATGACCGCCTGCCTTGACGCGCAAAGCTGAATCGGCGGTTGTTGATCAACGATGGCCGACCGTGCCGAGCTGCCGTCGGACGCCAGCCTAGGAAGGTGCCGCGAATGCGAGCGCTATCGCGATGAGGATCAACAGCGGTCCCATCCATTTGAAGCGAGTCCCAAAGTTGGTCCACCATGCTTGCTGCTGGCCGGGGCGAGCTTGGAACGGGTCCGCGAGAAATCCGAAGCCGATGCCAGCCATCCACAACCCGGCGCAGAACATGATGAACTCGTCGATGTATTCCGCGACCATGCTTCGAAGCTTTCGAATTTATGCCGCCGCTACATGCGCCGAATTCGAGCCGATATAGTTTCGGATCGTTTCGATGATCCGGTCCTGGTCAGCCTCGCTCAGATAGGGATGCATTGGCAGGCACAGGATGCGCTTCGGCAGCTCTTCCGAAACGGCAAGGCCGGTCGGCGTGCGCGGATAATCGCGATAGGCAATCTGGCTGTGCAGCGGTTTCACATAGTAGATGACCGACGGAATGCCCTTTTCACCGAGATGTGCCTTGAGCCCGTCCCGTTTCGGCGTTTCGATGGCGTATTGCGCCCAGGCCGAGCGGCCGCCGCCCAGATTGCGCGCCGCCTTGACGATATCGCCGAGACCTTCGGCATAGCGATTGGCGACCGCTTGCCGCGCCACCATCTCGTCCTCGAGGATGGCCAGCTTCTCTATCAGGATCGCCGCCTGAAGCGTGTCGAGCCGTGAATTGATGCCGACGCGGACATTGTCATATTGCGTTTCGCCCTTTCCGTGAAAGGCGAACGAGCGCAGCTGTTCGGCCAGCGCATCGTCATTGGTGAACATCGCACCGCCGTCGCCATAGCAGCCGAGCGGCTTTGCCGGATAGAAGCTGGTCGAGCCGACGGTGCCGAACGAGCCGCACATCTTGCCGTCAGCCGAGCCGCCGGTCGCCTGCGCCGCATCCTCGATGACCATCAGGCCTTCGCGATCGGCGATGGCCATGATCGCCTCGTAATCGGCGGCGAGGCCGAACAGGTCGACGGGAATGATTGCCTTCGGCCTCAGCCGGCCCTCCGCCTTGATCATGGCAATTGCCGCCTCGAGGCTGGCGATGTCGATATTGTAGCTGTCGGCATCGACATCGACGAACACCGGTTCGGCCTTGGTCAGCGCCACCACTTCGGCCGTGGCGGCGAAGGTGAAGCTCGGCACGAACACCGCGTCGCCCGGGCCGATGCCGGCGGCAAACAGCGGCAGCAGCAGCGCATCGGTGCCGTTGGCGCAAGCGACCACGTGCTTGATGCCGATATAGGCGGCGAGCTTGTTTTCGAATTCGGTGACCTGCGGTCCGAGAATATAGCGGCCTTCGTCGACGACCCGGTCGATTGCCGCTTTCAGCCTGTCGCGGATGCGTTCGCGCTGCGCGCCAAGATCGATGAACTGCATGTCGGCCTCAAACGGTTTTAGTCAGATAACCGGCCGCTGGTAGCAGACTTGGTACGGCCGAGAAAGCCGCAGGGCAAAAACCCTGAATTGCTCAAGTGTCGCAGCCTGTTACCTCTGATTTCCGATCTGGCCTCTTAAAGGCGTGGAAATCCGGGCTTCGGCCGGCCTGTTACAGGCTTCGCACCCCGCCCGCCAGGCTGGACGAAACATAAAGTGATCGCCGGTGAGCAGTCCATGGGCTGCGCACCAGCCGGTCAGGCGATTTCATGCCGCCATGGCGGGTTGGCGCCGGCCCGCGATACCGTCACCGCCGCGGCCTTGGCGCCAAGCGTCAGCGCCTTGTGGATGGCGTCTTCCGGCAAACTGGCGATTGCCGTCTTCGACAGCAGACCCTGTTCATGCAAGGAGGCAAGAATGCCGGCATTGAATGTGTCGCCGGCTCCGACCGTATCGACCACCTCGACCTTGTCCGGCACGACGGTGACCCGGTGCTGGCTGCTGTAACCGACCGCGCCTTCGCTGCCGTGGGTGACCACGATCAGCTTTGGGCCGCGATCCAGCCAGTTACGGACGACGTCTTCATGCGAGCCGGCTTCGCCGAACCAGTTCAAATCCTCGTCCGACAGTTTCACGATGTCGGCCATCGCCATCATGCCGCGGATGCGCCTGAGGTGCTTGGCCTTGTCGGGAATGAAGTTTGGCCGGATGTTGGGGTCGAGCATCATCACGCGGCGCTCATGTTCGCGCCGCATGAACTCCTCATAGGCCGATCCGGCCGGCTCCGAGATCAGGCTGATGGCGCCGAACAGCATGGCCTCGATCTCGCTGCCGAGTTCCGGCAGGTCCTCGATGGTCAGCATGCGCCCGGCGGTGTTCTCGTCATAGAAGGTGTAGGTCGCTTGGCCGTTGGTGAGCCGCACGAAGGCGAGCGTGGTCGGCCGCGGCGAAGTGTGCGCATAGGTCGAGCTGACCTTGCTGTTCCCCAGCGCCTCCCTGAACTGCCCGCCGAACAGATCCGACGACAGGCCGGAGAAAAAGGCAGCGGGCGCGCCGAGCCGGCCTAGCGCAATGGCCGAGTTGAAGACGGCACCGCCGACATAGGGGGCAAAGGCCGGCTCGCCCTCCGTCGTGGTCCGCGGCAGCATGTCGATCAGGGCTTCGCCGCAGCAGAGGATCATGAAGTCTTGCTTTCCGGCGGATAGATCACGCCCTTGCGAATGATGATGTTGGCATAAAGCCGCGGCTCGCTAGTCGCGACGATCGCGTGCGCGGCCTTGACCCGTGCATAGAAGTCGGCACCGGCAAGCGCAACCACCTTGCGGCCCGGCGCACGCCTGGCGCAGATCGCTTCCATCTCATAGTGAACCGGATCGGCGAGCAGGGGATCGCCTTTGGCCGAGGCGCGAAACAGCGCCTGCGGCACGGCGTCGTCGACCGGCAATACGCTCAATACCGCATCGAGCACGGGGACGAGATGATGACCGTCGGCGCGGACCAGCCGCTGTGCCTGCTGCTCGGCCGGGTAGTTGCCGTCGACCAAGGCGATCTCGTCGCCATGGCCCATGGCGCGCAATATCGCCAGAAGCTCGGGGCCGAGCAGCGCCGGGATGCCGATCAGCATGCTCAGAAGCTCCGGGAAATCGTGGTCGAGCCGATGAGGAAGCGCTCCGACAGCGGCAGGCTGGCGCCACCCAGCGCCCGCGCATGGATGCCGACGGTTCCCTCGCGAACGGCCGGCAGCCTCAGGCCTTCGCCGTCGATCCGGCCGATGGCCTGGATAACGGCATCGACAAGCCGCCTGCGCACGGCAAGCGGCATCCATCCGTCGATCACCGCGGCATCGAAGTCAATGACGGAGGAGGCCGAAACGATGGCATAGGCAAGCGCCTGCGAGGCGCTGGCGATCCAGTCGTCAAGCTCGGCGCCGATCTCGCCCCAGTCCCCCGGTGATGTCCACAGATGCGAGGCCTCGATGCCGCGCGCGTTGAGCGCCTTTTCCAGCATGGCGATCGACGCCACGTCGATCAACTGCGTCGGCTTGCCGTCCGGCCCTGGCACCGGCATCGAGCCCAGCGCGCCGGCATTGCCGGTTGGGCCACCAAACAACCGGCCGTTCAGCACGATGCCGCCGCCGGCAAAGGCACCGATATAGAAATAGACGAAATCGCGTGCCGCACCCGCCGCGTGGCCGAACACGAGCTCGGCGCCGCAGGCCGAGGTGGCGTCGTTCTGCAGATAGACTGGAAATTCGCATTGCGCCTGGATATCGGCGCGGATGTCGCGATGGCGCCATTCGTCCATGATTTCACGCGGCGCGCCGGCGGTGTCGGCCCAGTTCCACAATTCGAACGGCATGGCGATGCCAAGCCCGGCAATGCGTTTATCCTGCGCCGGGGTGAGTTCGCCGCGCATCTTCTTCATGCCGCTTGTGACGAATTCCACCGTTTCGCGCGGCGCCGGATAGCGGTAGGAATGCTGCAGCATCGAGCGCACACTGCCGAGGAAATCGATCAGCACCAATTCGGCGCTGCGGCGGCCGATCTTCAGGCCGATGAAATAGGCGCCGTCGGGATTGAGCGCCATGGGTATCGAGGGCTGGCCGATCTTGCCGCGCAACGGCGCCTGGCGGACGAGCAGGTCGTCCTCCTCCAGCTCGCGCATGATGACCGACACTGTCTGCGCCGAAAGGCCGGTCATACGTGCGATGTCGGATTTGGCCAGGCTGCCGTGCTGGCGCACCAGCGACAGCACCAGCCGCTCATTGTGGTCCCGCATGCCGCTTTGATTGGTGCCGCGGTGCAGGCGGCTTTCGGCCGCATCGGGCGAGCCGTGCCTCGTAATGCCGGTCTCCACCCTGTTCCTCCCGTCGTTTCCCCTCAATGCTTTTGGTCTAGAGTGAGTGAACAATCCTGCGTTGTCAATAATAAATAAGAGTGATTTAATTATTGACAGTGCTGCCGGACTGGTGTCTCTTGAAGTCGGCGCCGACACTGGGAGATTTCGTCGGACGCGCTGCAGATGCCGGTTGGCCGGCATCCTAAATGGTTCCATGGGAGGAAAATCGTGACCATGTCAAAACTGTTGAAATCCACCGTGTTTGCCGCGGCCGGACTGAGCCTGATGGCCTTTGCGTCGACGGCATCGGCCGCCGGGGTCGGCGCCTGCTTGATCACCAAGACCGACACCAATCCCTTCTTCGTCAAGATGAAGGAAGGTGCGGCGGCCAAGGCCAAGGAGCTTGGCGTCGATCTCAAGACTTACGCCGGCAAGATCGACGGCGACAGCGAGAGCCAGGTGGCTGCAATCGAGAGCTGTATCGCCGACGGGGCCAAGGGTATCCTCATCACCGCGTCCGACACCAAGGGTATCGTGCCGACCGTGAAGAAAGCGCGGGACGCCGGGCTGTTGGTGATCGCGCTCGACACCCCGCTTGATCCGATCGATGCGGCTGACGCGACCTTCGCGACCGACAATCTGGAAGCCGGCAAGCTGATCGGCGCATGGGCCGCCGCTACGCTTGGCGATAAGGCCAAGGATGCCAAGATCGGCTTCCTCGACCTGACGCCGTCGCAGCCCACGGTGGATGTGCTGCGCGACCAGGGTTTCATGATGGGCTACGGCATAGACGTGAAGGACCCCAACAAGATCGGCGACGAGGACGATCCGCGCATCGTTGGCCACGACGTGACGAACGGCAATGAAGAGGGTGGTCGCAAGGCGATGGAGAACCTTCTGCAGAAGGATAACACCATCAACGTCATCCACACCATCAACGAGCCCGCAGCTGTCGGCGCCTACCAGGCGCTGAAGGCCGTCGGTCTCGAAAGCCAGGTGCTGATCGTCTCGGTCGACGGTGGCTGCCCCGGCGTGAAATCGGTGACCGAAGGCGTGATCGGCGCTACCTCGCAGCAATATCCGCTGCAAATGGCGGCGCTCGGCATCGAGGCGATCGCCACTTTCGCCAAGGACGGGACGAAGCCGAAGCCGACCGAAGGCAAGAACTTCTTCGATACCGGCGTCAATCTTGTCACCGACAAGCCCGCCAACGGTGTGAAGTCCATCGACACCAAGGAAGGCCTCGCCAAGTGCTGGGGTTGAGCCTGGCCTGACCGGCAACAGATCGCGATCGGCCGGGGCTTGATCCCCGGCCGCTCCGGGTGGACGATGTGCCGATCTAAACGCAAATAGTGCCGGCGGCAGACCGGAAGGCGTGGATGGCGTCGGCGGTTGGCCGAAGCCCAGGGGAGGAAACATGGCTCAAGCACAAGAATTCGAAAAAGTTCTATCGAGCAGCGACACAAGCGTCGCCGCGTTCGACGACCATAAATCGGCCGTCAAGCGTGCCCAGCATTTCCTGCATTCCACGCCGGCAGCAGTGCCGCTTATCGTGTTGGTTCTGGCTATCATTATTTTTGGTATCACCATCGGCGGGCGTTTTTTTTCATCCTATACGCTGACGCTGATCCTTCAGCAGATCGCCATTGTCGGCATTCTGGGCGCCGCACAGACGCTGGTGATCCTGACTGCCGGCATCGACCTGTCGATTGGCGTGATCATGGTGATTTCGGCTGTGATCATGGGCAATTGCGCGGTCAGCTACGGTATGCCGGCCGTGCTCGCGGTGGCGATCGGGCTTCTCGCCGGTGGCGCGTGCGGCCTGCTCAACGGTGTGCTGGTCGCCTACATGAAGCTGCCGCCCTTCATCGTGACGCTCGGCACCTGGAACATTGTCATGGCCACCAACTTCATCTATTCGGCCAATGAGACGATCCGCGACACCGACGTCGACGTCCAGGCGCCTCTGCTGCACCTGTTTGCCCTGAGCTTTAAGGTCGGCACGGCCGTGCTGACGCTTGGCGTCATTGCCATGGTCGTTCTCGTGTTGGTCCTCTGGTACGTGCTCAACCACACCGCATGGGGCCGCCATGTCTACGCGGTCGGCGACGATCAGGAGGCTGCGAAACTGTCGGGCATCCAGACGAAGAAGGTGCTGATGACCGTCTATGCCCTTGCCGGGCTGATCGCCGCCTTCGCAGCTTGGGTCTCCATCGGCCGCAATGGCTCGATCTCTCCTTCCGCCGCTGTCACCGACTACAATCTTCAGGCCATCACCGCGACGGTGATCGGCGGTATTTCTCTGTTCGGCGGGCGCGGCTCGATCCTCGGCACGCTGTTCGGCGCCATGATCGTCGGCGTCGTCTCGATGGGCCTCAACATGCTGGGCGCCGATCCGCAGTGGAAGGTGCTGCTCACCGGCGTGCTGATCATCGGCGCCGTGGCGATCGATCAATGGATCAGAAAGGTTTCGGCATAGCCATGACCCAGGAACCCATCCTCATCGCGCGCGGTCTGGTCAAGCGCTATGGCCGCGTCACCGCCCTCGACAACGCCGATTTCGACCTCTATCCGGGCGAAATCCTTGCCGTCATTGGCGACAACGGCGCCGGCAAGTCGTCGCTTATCAAGGCGATTTCCGGCGCGGTCGTGCCCGACGAAGGTGAGATACGACTTGAAGGCAAGCCCGTTGCGTTCAAGTCGCCGATGGAGGCACGGGAGGCCGGCATCGAAACAGTCTATCAGAACCTGGCTCTGTCGCCGGCGCTGTCCATCGCCGACAACATGTTCCTCGGCCGGGAGATCCGCAAGCCGGGGTTCCTCGGCGAATGGCTGCGCATGCTCGACCGCCCGGCGATGGAAAAGCGCGCCCGCGACAAGCTCACGGAGCTTGGCCTGATGACCATCCAGAACATCAGCCAGGCCGTGGAAACGCTTTCCGGCGGCCAGCGTCAGGGCGTGGCGGTGGCGCGCGCCGCCGCCTTTGGCAGCCGGGTGGTGATCATGGATGAGCCGACGGCGGCGCTTGGCGTCAAAGAGAGCCGCCGCGTCCTCGAACTGATCCTCGACGTGAAGAAGCGAGGCCTGCCGATCGTGCTGATTTCACACAACATGCCGCATGTCTTCGAGGTGGCGGACCGCATCCACATTCACCGGCTCGGCCGTCGCCTGTGCGTCATCGATCCGAAGCAGTATACGATGTCCGACGCGGTCGCCTTCATGACGGGCGCCAAGGTGCCGCCGGAAGCGGCGCTGGCGGCTTGAGCAAGAACTTGAGGCCCATCGCCAAGGGTCCCAAACGCGCTGTTTCCAAATGCCAAATTGCCGCAGGGCAACCCGGCTTGCGATCACCTGAATCGATTGAACATCCGGTGGGATGCACTAGCATTGGCAGAGATGGTGAAAGCCGCATGATCCTGGCAACGTCACGAGAGGCAGCATGACGCGCGCGATGACAACCGAAGCTCCTCTGCCCACGCTCAAAAACCCGGATCCCAAGACGCTCGCCGAGGAAGTCTTGCAAGCCCTCAAATACAGGCTCGGCAAGGGCACCAACGTTGCAACCCAGTACGATTGGCTCACCGCCTCGATCAAGGTTGTACGCGACCGCATAGTCGATCACTGGATGCAGGCGACCCAAGAGGCTTACGCCCAGCAGGAAAAGCGCGTCTATTACCTGTCGCTGGAATTCCTCATCGGCCGCCTGATGCGCGATGCCTTCTCCAATCTCGGCCTGATGGACAATATGCGCGAGGCGCTTTCGTCGCTTGGCGTCGACCTCGACATCATTGCAGCGCTCGAACCGGACGCTGCCCTTGGTAATGGCGGGCTTGGCCGGCTCGCCGCCTGCTTCATGGAAAGCATGGCGACCGTCAATATACCCGCGCATGGCTACGGCATCCGCTACGCCAACGGCATGTTCCGGCAGGAGATCCATGACGGCTGGCAGGTGGAGCTGCCCGAGACGTGGCTCGATCACGGCAATCCCTGGGAGTTCGAGCGCCGCGAACGCTCCTTCGAGGTCGGTTTCGGCGGCTCGGTGGAATCGATCACCTCGAAGGACGGCCGGCTCGAGCGGCACGTCTGGAAGCCGACCGAACATGTTCTGGCCGTTGCCTACGATACGCCAGTGGTTGGCTGGCGGGCCAACCGCGTCAACACGCTGCGTCTGTGGTCCGGCATGCCGGTCGACCCGATCCTGCTCGACAAGTTCAATGCCGGCGATCACATCGGTGCGCTCGCCGAAAGCAACAAGGCCGATGCGTTGTCGCGCGTCCTTTACCCGGCCGATTCCCACAAGGCCGGCCAGGAGTTGCGGCTCAGGCAGGAGTATTTCTTCTCCACCGCCTCGCTGCAGGACATCGTCCAGCGTCATCTCAGCCAGTATGGCGACCTGCAATCGCTGCCCGACAAGGCGGCGATCCATCTTAACGACACCCATCCGGCCATCGCCGTCCCCGAGTTGATGCGCCTGTTGATGGATGTCCACGGCATGGATTTCGACCAGGCCTGGAGCATCACCAAGCGCACCTTCGGCTACACCAACCACACGCTCCTTCCCGAAGCGTTGGAAAGCTGGCCCGTGCCGCTGTTCGAGCGGCTGTTGCCGCGCCACATGCAGATCGTCTACGCCATCAACGCCGAGGTGCTGCTCGAGGCGCGCGCCTCCGACCAGTTCTCGGACGAGCAGATCAGCCGCATCTCGCTGATCCAGGAAAATGGCGATCGCCGCGTGCGTATGGGCAATCTGGCCTTTGTCGGCTCGCACTCGATCAACGGCGTCTCGGCACTGCATACGGAATTGATGAAGGAGACGGTGTTTGCCGACCTCCACAGGCTCTACCCGGATCGCATCAACAACAAGACCAACGGGATCACACCGCGGCGCTGGCTGATACAGTGCAATCCTGGCCTCACTGCACTCACCCGAGAGGCGATTGGCGATGGCTTCCTCGACGACATCGACGAGATAAACCGGCTTGATCCTCTTGCCGAGGACGCCGCCTTCCGCGACAAGTTCGCCGCCGTCAAACGGGCGAACAAGACGAGGCTTGCGAATCTCGTTGCAGACCGGCTCGGCATCAAGGTCGACCCGTCGGCGCTGTTCGACATCCAGGTCAAGCGCATCCACGAATACAAGCGCCAGCTCTTGAACATTCTCGAAGCGGTCGCGCTTTACGACCAGATCCGCTCGCATCCGGAGCGCGACTGGATGCCTCGCGTCAAATTCTTCGGCGGCAAGGCGGCGCCCAGCTATCACAACGCCAAGCTGATCATCAAACTTGCCAATGACGTCGCCCGAGTCATCAACCGCGACCCGGCGGTACGCGGCTTGCTGAAAGTGGTATTCGTGCCGAACTACAATGTCAGCCTGGCCGAGATCATGATGCCGGCCGCCGATCTGTCGGAGCAGATATCGACCGCCGGCATGGAAGCGTCCGGCACCGGCAACATGAAGTTCGCGCTGAACGGCGCGCTGACCATCGGCACGCTCGACGGCGCCAATGTCGAGATCAAGGAATGTGTGGGCGACAACAACATCTTCATCTTCGGGCTGACCACAGAGGAAGTCGCCGAGCGGCGCAACAATGGTTACGATCCGCGCGCTGTGATCGAGGGATCGCCTGAATTGGCGCAGGCGCTTGCCGCGGTTTCGTCCGGGGTTTTTTCACCTGACGATCCGGACCGTTATCGCGACCTGATCAACGGTCTTTACCAGAGCGACTGGTTCATGGTCGCCGCGGATTTCGATGCCTACGCCGCCACCCAGCGCGACGTCGATGCCGTCTGGCGCAACAGCCCGGACTGGTACGCCAGAGCCATCCGCAATGTCGCGCGCGTCGGCTGGTTCTCGTCCGACCGCACGATCCGCCAATATGCGAAAGACATCTGGCACGTGCCCGCCTGATGTGATTGCATGAGACTACGAACAATGTGGCCCTAGTGGAGTGATTTGACCCTCGCATCCCTTGGAGGGTAAGGCGGCATGGCGAATGTCGAATTCAAAACTCCACTAGAAACATACACTTGGTGCCCGGGGAGGGTCACTGCCTGATGAGCAAGCCGCGCGCGACCGTTGCGACAAACGGGCCGGACGGACTGGCGCCAGCCGGCGATGTCGCGGCGATTGTCGCCGGCACCCACGGCGATCCGTTTGCCGTGCTTGGCGTGCATGAGGCGGGAAAGGGCTTTGTCGCCCGCTGCTTCGTCCCTTATGCCGAGTTCGTCACCGCCTATACGCTGACCGGCAAGAAGGCCGGCGAGCTGTCGAGACGCGACGACAGCGGTTTCTTCCAAGGCAAACTGTCGCTGCGCAAACGCCAGCCGCTGCGCTATCACGCCAGGAATTCCGGCGGTGACTGGTGGCTGACCGATCCATATTCCTTCGGTCCCGTGCTCGGCCCGCTGGACGATTATTACATCGCCGAAGGGTCGCATCTCAGGCTGTTCGACAAGCTCGGCGCCCATCTCATCGACCATGAAGGTGCATCGGGTGTGCATTTTGCGGTGTGGGCGCCCAATGCAAGGCGCGTCTCGGTGGTCGGCGACTTCAACGAGTGGGACGGCCGCAGGCATACCATGCGCGTCCGCCGCGATACCGGCATCTGGGAGCTGTTCATTCCCGACATTGGCGCTGGCCGCCCGTATAAGTATGAAATCATCGGGCCGGATGGCGTGAGATTGCCGCTCAAAGCCGATCCGTTCGCCTTCAAGTCCGAACTGCGCCCGGCCACCGCCTCGGTGACGGCGCTGCCGCCGGCGCACGAATGGGGCGACGAGGCGCACCGGAACTACTGGCGCAATGCCGACCACAGGCGCGAAGCCGTATCGATCTACGAGGTCCATGCCGGGTCATGGCGGCTTCACGACGACGGCAGCTTCCTGTCGTGGGACGAGCTCGCCGACAGGCTGATCCCTTACGTGGTCGAGACCGGCTTTACCCACATCGAATTCATGCCGATCGCCGAACACCCTTATGACCCGTCCTGGGGCTACCAGACGACGGGTCTTTATGCGCCGACTGCCCGCTTTGGCGATCCGGACGGTTTTGCCCGCTTCGTCGACGGCGCCCACCGCGCAGGCATCGGCGTCATCCTCGACTGGGTGCCGGCGCATTTCCCGGTTGACGAACACGGTCTGGCAAAGTTCGACGGTACCGCGCTCTACGAACATGCCGATCCGCGCAAGGGCTTCCATCCCGACTGGAGCACCGCGATCTACAATTTTGGGCGCCGCGAAGTGATTTCGTTCCTGGTCAACAATGCGCTGTTCTGGGCCGAGAAATATCACGTCGACGGACTGCGCGTCGATGCGGTCGCCTCGATGCTTTATCTCGATTATTCGCGCAAGGCCGGTGAATGGATTCCCAACGAGAAGGGCGGCCGGGAGAACCTCGAAGCGGTCAGCTTCCTGCAGCGTATGAACAAGGAGGTCTACGGCCACCATCCAGGTGTGATGACCATCGCCGAGGAATCGACCTCGTGGCCGAAAGTCTCGCAGCCGGTGCATGAAGGCGGACTGGGCTTCGGTTTCAAATGGAACATGGGCTTCATGCATGACACTTTGGAGTATTTCTCCAAGGAGCCGATCTTCCGCAAGCATCACCACAACGACATCACCTTCGGTCTGGTCTACGCCTTCAGCGAGAATTTCGTGCTGCCGCTGTCCCATGACGAAGTGGTGCACGGCAAAGGCACGCTGCTCAACAAGATGGCCGGCGACGACTGGCAGAAATTCGCGACGCTGCGGGCCTATTACGCCTTCATGTGGGGTTATCCCGGCAAGAAGCTGTTGTTCATGGGCCAGGAGTTCGCACAGCGCCGCGAGTGGAGCGAGGCGCGCGCGCTCGACTGGAACCTGCTCGATTTCCGGCTCCACCGCGGCGTCTGGCAGACGGTGCGCGATCTCAACTATCTCTACCGCTCGCGCCCCGCGCTGCATGCCCGCGACTGCGAGCCGGAGGGCTTTTCCTGGCTGATCGTCGACGACAGCGCGAACTCGGTATTTGCCTGGCTGCGCAGCGCGCCGGGCGGCAACCCGGTCGCCGTCATTTCCAACTTCACGCCGGTGCCGCGCGACAATTACCGCGTGCCGTTGCCGCAGGCCGGAAAATGGCGCGAGATCATCAACACCGACGCCACGGATTATGGCGGTTCCGGCAAGGGCAATAGCGGCGTCGTCGAGGCTCGGGCGGAAGGAGGAGGCATTTCGGCGACGATGCTTTTGCCGCCGCTGTCGACGATCATGCTCGAATTCGTCCCGGACTGAGCTATGTCTGGAGCGTCTAACCTGGGAGGATAGGAATGGCTGAAATAAAACGAACACAGCCGCTGGCACGCGACGCCATGGCTTATGTGCTGGCAGGCGGCCGTGGTAGCCGGCTCAAGGAACTGACCGACCGCCGCGCCAAGCCGGCGGTCTATTTTGGCGGCAAAACCCGCATCATCGATTTCGCGCTCTCCAATGCGCTCAATTCCGGTATCCGCCGCCTCGGCGTCGCCACCCAGTACAAGGCGCATTCGCTGATCCGCCATCTGCAGCGCGGCTGGAACTTCCTGCGGCCCGAGCGCAACGAGAGTTTCGACATCCTGCCTGCCAGCCAGCGTGTATCGGAAACGCAATGGTATGAGGGCACGGCCGACGCCGTTTACCAGAACATCGACATCATCGAGGCCTACGGGCCGGAATACATGGTCATCCTAGCCGGCGACCACATCTACAAGATGGACTACGAAATGATGCTGCGCCAGCATGTCGAGGCCGGCGCCGATGTCACCGTCGGCTGCCTCGAAGTGCCGCGCATGGAAGCCACCGGCTTCGGCGTCATGCATGTCGATCCCAAGGACACTATCATCTCCTTCATCGAAAAGCCCGCCGATCCGCCGGGCATTCCCGACAAACCGGATTTCGCGCTGGCCTCGATGGGCATCTATGTGTTCAAGACCAAATTCCTGATGGAGCAATTGCGTCGCGATGCGGCGGAGCCCGGCTCGAGCCGGGACTTCGGCAAGGACATCATCCCCTACATCGTCGAGCACGGAAAGGCGATCGCCCATCGTTTTGCCAAATCCTGCGTGCGCTCGACCGCCGAGAACGAGGCCTATTGGCGCGACGTCGGCACGGTCGACGCCTATTGGGAGGCCAATATCGACCTGACCGACATCACGCCGGAACTCGACCTTTACGACCGCGATTGGCCGATCTGGACCTATGCCGAGTTGAAGCCGCCGGCAAAATTCGTGCATGACGAGGATGGCCGCCGCGGGTCGGCCGTGTCGTCTCTCGTGTCGGGCGATTGCATCGTTTCGGGCGCTTCGCTGAAGCGAAGCCTGATCTTCACCGGCGCGCGCATCAATTCCTATTCGACGCTGGAGGAGGTCGTCATGCTGCCGGACGTCCATGTCGGCCGCAACGCCAGGCTGAAGCGCGTGGTCATCGATCACGGCGTCAGGATCCCGGAGGGTCTGGTGGTCGGCGAGGATCCCGTCCTCGACGCCAAGCGTTTCCGCGTTTCGGAAAAAGGCATCTGCCTCGTCACGCAGGACATGATCAACAGGCTGGGATCGTAGTGCATGCAGGTTCTGTCGGTGGCGCCCGAGATCTTTCCGCTGGTCAAGACGGGCGGGCTCGCCGACGTGACCGGCGCCTTGCCCGTGGCATTGGCCGGCAAGGGCGTCACCATGCGCACGCTCGTCCCCGGCTATCCTCAGGTGATGGGCGCCTTCAGGAAAAAGAAGCCGGTTCAGCAATATCCATTGCTGCATGGCGCCAAGGCTTCGGTGTATGCCGCCCAGATCGCCGGGCTCGACCTGTTCGTGCTTGACGCGCCGCATCTTTTCGACCGTCCCGGCGGCCCATACGGCAACGCGACAGGCGCCGACTGGCCGGACAATTGGCGGCGGTTCGCGGCCTTGAGCCAGGTAGGCGGTGATATTGCCGGCGGTGCGATCTCGGGCTACCTGCCCGATATCGTCCATGCCCATGACTGGCAGTCGGCAATGACGCTTGCCTACATGCGCTACGGCAAGGCGGTCGGCACGCCGTCGATGATCACCGTGCACAACCTCGCCTTCCAAGGCCAGTTCGGCGCCGGCATCTTTGGCGAGCTTGGCCTGCCGGCGGCGGCGATGGCGCTCGACGGCGTCGAATATTACGGCGGCGTCGGCTTCCTCAAGGCCGGCCTGCAGGCGGCGTGGGCGATCACCACGGTCAGCCCGACCTATGCGCAGGAAATCCGCTTGCCCGAATTCGGCATGGGCCTCGACGGCCTGATCAACATGCGCTCCGTCGATCTCCATGGCATCGTGAACGGCATCGATACCGAGATCTGGAACCCGGAAACCGACAAGCATCTGGTCTCCAACTACACCGCAAAGACGCTCAAGGCGCGAATGCCCAACAAGGCCGCGGTCGAGGACCGTTTCAGCCTCGATCGCGATGACAGTCCGATCGTCTGCGTCGTCAGCCGGCTGACCTGGCAAAAGGGCATGGACATACTGGCTGCGGCCATCGACGGCATCGTCGCGGCAGGTGCACGGCTGGCGATCCTCGGCTCCGGCGACGCTGGGCTGGAAGGCGCGTTGCTTGCCGCCGCAGCCCGCCATCGCGGCCGCATCGGCGTCGTCGTCGGCTATGACGAGGGACTCTCCCACACCATGCAGGGCGGCTGCGACGCAATCATTATCCCATCGCGCTTCGAACCTTGCGGGCTGACACAGCTTTACGGCCTGCGCTATGGCTGCGTGCCGGTGGTCGCGCGCACCGGCGGCCTTGCCGACACGATCATCGATGCCAACGAAGCCGCCATCTCTGCCGGCGTGGCGACCGGTTTCCAGTTTGCGCCCGCCAATGCCGGCGCCTTGCTGCACGCCGTCCGCCGCCTTGTCGAGGCGCATGCCAATCCCGCAGTGTGGACGTCGATGCAGCGGCAAGGCATGAAGGCCGACGTTTCGTGGGACAAAAGCGCCGAAAAATATGTCCAACTCTATCGCTTGCTGCTTTCGAAAAGGGCTGCCTGACTGATGATCCGCACCGTCGCCACCAAACCCTATCCCGACCAGAAGCCCGGCACCTCCGGGCTGCGTAAAAAGGTCCCGGTGTTCCAGCAGGAGCACTATGCCGAGAACTTCATCCAGTCGATCTTCGACGCGCTGGACGGGTTCGAGGGCAAAACCCTGGTGATCGGCGGCGACGGCCGCTTCTATAACCGCGAGGTCATCCAGAAGGCCATCGCCATGGCCGCGGCAAACGGCTTCGGCAAGGTGATGGTCGGGCAGGGCGGCATCTTGTCGACGCCGGCCGCTTCGCATGTCATCCGCAAATACGAGACCTTTGGCGGCATCATCCTGTCGGCCAGCCACAATCCGGGTGGCCCGCATGAGGATTTCGGCATCAAGTACAATGCCGGCAATGGCGGCCCGGCGCCGGAAAAGCTGACCGACGCGATCTTCGAAAAAACCAAGGCGATTTCAAGCTTCAAGATCGCCGATATCGGGCAGGTCGACATCGACACGATCGGCACGGTCAAGACGGGGGACATGACCGTCGAAATCATCGATCCTGTCGCCGACTATGCCGAACTGATGGAAAGCCTGTTCGATTTCGACGCATTGCGGGCGCTGTTCAGGTCGGGCTTCCGCATGCGCTTCGACGCCATGCATGCGGTGACCGGCCCCTACGCCAAGGAGATCCTCGAAAACCGGCTCGGCGCGCCCAACGGCACCGCCCGCAATTTCATTCCGCTGCCGGATTTCGGCGGCCATCATCCCGATCCCAATCTGGTGCACGCAAAACACCTCTACGACGAGATGATGGGGCCGGATGCGCCAGACTTTGGCGCCGCCTCGGATGGCGATGGCGACCGCAACCTGATTATCGGCAAGGGAATTTTCATCACCCCGTCGGATTCGGTGGCGATGCTCGCCGCCAACGCCCATCTGGCGCCGGGCTACAAGGCGGGGCTGAAAGGCATCGCCCGCTCGATGCCGACCAGCGGTGCTGCCGACCGGGTCGCCGAAAAGCTCGGCATCGGCATCTACGAGACGCCGACCGGCTGGAAATTTTTCGGCAATCTGCTCGATGCCGGCATGGCAACGATCTGTGGCGAGGAGAGTGCGGGGACCGGCTCCAACCATGTCCGCGAAAAGGACGGCCTGTGGGCTGTGCTTTTATGGCTCAACATCCTTGCCGTTCGCGGCGAAAGCGCCAAGCAGATTGTCACCCAGCATTGGACGGCCTATGGCCGTAACTATTATTCGCGCCACGACTACGAGGAGGTCGAGACCGATCGTGCCAACGCGCTTGTCGGCGAGTTGCGCGCCAAGCTCGGCTCGCTGCCTGGCACCCGCGTGCGCGGCATGACGATCGCCAGCGCTGATGATTTCGCCTATCACGATCCGGTCGACGGCTCGGTCAGCAAGAACCAGGGCATCAGGGTGTTGTTCGAAGGCGGCTCACGCGTCGTCTTCCGCCTGTCCGGCACCGGCACCTCGGGCGCGACGCTGCGGCTTTATGTCGAGCGCTACGAGCCGGACAAGAACCGCCACGATCTCGACACCCAGGAGGCGCTTGCCGATCTGATCGCGGCGGCCGACGACATTGCCGGGATTCGCAGCCATACCGGCCGCGCCAAGCCGAGCGTCATCACCTGATGTCGTCGGGACTATCCGCCGGCTATCGTCCGCGATTTGGCGGGCTTGCCGGGGAGGGCGGTATCCGCTTCGCCGCATGGTCCTCGTCGGCTCGGCGCATCTGGGTTTCGATTTTCGACGAACACGGCAACCGCGAAGTCGACCGGCTGGAACTCCAGTCGGAAGACGAGGGCGTCCATGCACTTTTTGTTGCCGGTCTCGCCGCCGGGACCCGATACGGGTTCCGCGCCGATGGCGACTACGCGCCGGAACACGGTCTCTGGTTCGATCCCGACAAGCTGCTGGCCGATCCCTATGCCGTCGAGATCGACAGGCCCTATGCCTATGACGGCCGGCTCGCCGCGCGCCGAGGCGAGGGGGCCGACACTGCGCCGCTGATGCCGAAAGCCATCGCCGGCGCCTTGCCGGAACCCTTGCCCGCCTTGCCGCCGCTGTTTCGGCCCGGCGGCCTTATCTACGAAGTGCCGGTACGCGCCTTCACAAAGCTGCATCCCGACATTCCCGAGAAGCAACGCGGCACCATTGCAGCGCTCGCTCACCCCCTCGTTGTCGAGCATCTGCAAAAACTCGGCGTGGCAGCCATTGAGTTGATGCCGGTGACTGCATCGATCGACGAACGGCATTTACCGCCCCTCGGTCTGCGCAACGCCTGGGGTTATAATCCCGTGACCTTCATAGCGCTCGATCCGCGACTGGCGCCCGGCGGTCTGGCCGAGTTGCGCGGAACGGTCGCCGCGCTGCGCGAGGCCGGCATCGGCACCATTCTCGACCTGGTGTTCAACCACACCGGCGAAAGCGACCGGCTCGGCCCGACATTGTCGCTGCGCGGGCTCGACAGCCGCGCCTATTATCGGCACGAGCCGGACGGCGCTCTGGTCAATGACACCGGAACCGGCAATACGCTCGCCTGCGAGCATCCGGTCGTCCGGGAAATGGTCCTCCACACGCTTCGCCACTTTGTCCAGCGCGCCGGTGTCGACGGATTCCGCTTCGACCTGGCGCCGATCCTCGGCCGCGTCGACGGCGTTTTCGACGCCGATGCGCCGCTGCTGAACGCCATTCGCAACGACCCTGTTCTTGGCGACCGGGTGCTGATCGCCGAGCCTTGGGATATCGGACCGGATGGCTATCAGCTCGGCAATTTTCCGCCGCCCTTCCTCGAATGGAACGACAAATACCGCGACGATATCCGCCGCTTCTGGCGCGGCGACGGCGGCATGATCGGTGCCCTGGCGACGCGGCTTGCCGGTTCGTCCGACGTCTTTGCCAAAGCAGGCCAGACAACGAGCCGCAGCATCAACTTCATCGCCGCGCATGACGGCATGACGCTGGCCGATATCGTCGCCTATGGGCACAAGCACAACGAGGCCAATGGCGAACTGAACCGCGATGGTCACGACGACAACCTGTCCTGGAACGATGGCGTCGAGGGCGAGACCAGCGACCAGTCAATCGTTACGGCCCGTTTCGATGACCAGCGCGCGCTGCTGGCGACGCTCTTTGCCTCGCGCGGCACGATCATGCTGACGGCCGGCGACGAGTTCGGCCGCACGCAGCGCGGCAACAACAACGCCTACGCGCAGGACAATGACATCACCTGGCTCGACTGGGCCGGGCGCGACCTGGCGCTCGAGCATCATACGGCTCTGCTCGCCAGGATGCGTCGCGCCGTGCCGGCGCTCTTGGACACAGCATTCCTGACCGGAGAACAGCCTGCGGGTTCGGAAATCCCAGACGTAGCCTGGCTGACGGAAACCGGCGTGCCGTTCGAAGAGGCAGCCTGGGACGATGCCAGGCGGCACCGGCTGGTCATGGTTCTCGGTAGCGGTGAGAACAGTCGCCTTGCGGTGGTCATCAATGGCGACCGCCGGGCCTGCATGTTCACGCTGCCGGAACGGGCGGGTTTTCATTGGCGCCCAGCTATCGAACCGGATAGTAGCGATATCTCGCGGCCGGTGCCTGGGCGAACAGTCCTGTTCATGATCGAAAGCAGGACAGCGTGTGCGGGCGCAGGGGAGAGCCATGATGGCTGACAATGCCGAATGGTGGCGCGGCTGCGTCATCTACCAGATCTACCCGCGCTCCTTCCAGGACACGACAGGCGACGGCAGCGGCGATCTCAGCGGCATCACCTCGAGGCTGGCCCATGTCGCATCGCTCGGTGCCGACGCCGTTTGGCTTTCGCCTTTTTTCAAGTCGCCAATGGCCGATATGGGTTACGACGTTTCGGATTACTGCGCCGTCGATCCGATGTTCGGCACATTAGAGGATTTCGACGCACTGATTGCGGAGGCGCACCGGCTCGGCCTGAAGGTGATCATCGATCAGGTCTTGTCGCATTCGTCGGATCGGCACGAATGGTTCGTCGAAAGCCGCACGAGCCACGACAACCCCAAGGCCGACTGGTACGTCTGGGCCGATGCGAAGCCCGACGGCACCGCCCCCAACAACTGGCTGTCGCTTTTCGGCGGCCCGGCCTGGGAATGGGACGCAACGCGCAGGCAATATTACCTGCACAATTTCCTCGCCTCGCAGCCGGACCTGAATTTCCACAACCCAAAGGTGCAGGACGCCTTGCTGGAAACGGTGCGGTTCTGGCTCGAGCGCGGCGTCGACGGTTTCCGGCTGGATACGGTCAACTATTACGTCCACGACCGCTGGCTGCGCAGCAACCCGCCTTTGGCGGAAAGCGTCGCCGGCACCAATACGGCAACCAGCCCCTATCTCTATCAGGAGCATCTGTTCGACAAGAGCCAGCCGGAAAACCTTGCTTTCCTCAGGCGCTTCCGGGCCTTGCTTGACGAATATGAAGGCCGCGCCGCTGTCGGCGAGATTGGCGACGAAACGCGTTCCTTGCAGACACTCGCCGCCTATACCGGCGGTGGCGACAAGCTCCAAATGTCCTACACGTTCGACCTGCTCGGCCCGCAATTCTCGGCGTCGCATGTGCGTGGCTGTGTCGAGGCCTTCGAGAGTAAGGTATTCGACGGCTGGGTTTGCTGGGCGTTCTCCAATCACGATGTCGTGCGCCATGTCAGTCGATGGAAAAGGCCGGGCGGCGATCCGGACAGGGTGGCGAAATTCTCGATCGTGCTGCTTTCCTGCCTGCGCGGATCGATCTGCCTCTACCAGGGCGAAGAACTCGGGCTGGAGGAGGCCGAACTGGCGTTCGAGGATTTGCGCGATCCTTTCGGCATCCGCTTCTGGCCGGGGATCAAGGGGCGGGATGGGTGCCGAACGCCGATGGTCTGGGAGACTGGCGCCGACAATGCCGGCTTTTCGACGGGCAAGCCGTGGCTTCCGGTCCCGGCAAGCCATCGCGCCCAGGCGGTCGACGTCCAGGATGGCGAGCAAACCTCCGTCCTGGCGAGCTACCGGGCGATGCTGGCCTTGCGCAAGCAGCATCCGGCGCTGGTTCGAGGCTCGATCCGGTTCCTCGATGCCCAAGGCGACGTCCTGGCTTTCATTCGCGAAGGCGGTGACGAAAAGCTGCTCTGTGTCTTCAATTTCGCCGACGAGCCGGCCGGCTGGCAATTGCCAACGGATCTGGAAGCGATAGAGCCGAGAGATCTTGGCGGTGCTGCCGGCGTCTTGCAGGAAAGAACGCTGTCGCTGCCGCCGCTGGGCTGCTTCCTCGGCCGGATTGGCTGAGCTCTATTTCATTATCTCATTGAACGAGCACGGAGCGCCCGCAAGTCGCGCCGACAACCCGCACATCGGCCTCGCCGACATGCACGCCGACAGCTGCAAGCACGTTATAGACCAGTTCGTCGACCGGCGCCGTCACGCCGTTCAGAACCGTTACCACCGCCGGCTTAACCGTTCCGAGCAGGGCCGTCACGTCCAGCCCGAGGCCCAGTGCATTGACCGAGAGCGAGAGGCCGCTGACCAGCGATGTCGTGAGTGATTGCGTCAGGTTTTTTGTGGCGACAGTTTTTATCGTCTTGTTGGCGATATCGGTGCTGTCGAACGTCAATGTGGTCGGATCGTTGTTGGTGATGGCAAGTGATGACGAACCCTTCACATCGAGCAGATTGAGGGTAAGCAGCAGAAGCTTCACGCTTACCTGGGCAATCGTGGCATCGGAGAACGATTGCGGATTGCTGAAATCGGCGAAGGCCGATGCGTTATTGTCGGCGTCGCTGGCGGCAAGGTGCAGCGAGGCCACGCCAGGCTGCGCGGCGATCGAGACCTTGATGCTATCCGGCCGGCCCGTCGGGCAGCTGATGTCGGTTAGCTTGGCTTCCGCATAGGCGACTTCGACATGCAGAGGCAGGTTGACGGACAGCAGGCTGATGCCGCCGCCGAGATTGGAATTGCCGATGCCCACTGTGGTGACCAGCTTGATGCGCGTCTGCGCGGTGCGCACCACGGTGCCTTTTTCCCCGACGGCCAGCCAGGGTGAGTATTGCATCGGTTCACCGATGGCGATGGCGAGCGTGGTGGAGGTAAGTCCCGGAATAGTGGCGCCGAGATCGACCTGGACCTGGTTTGAGCCATTGGCCAGCGAGGCGGCGGCACCCAGCATGCCCATCGCGCTTGCGTCGACGGAAAAGCCGGGAGACTTTTGTCCGAGGCCGAGCCTGCCGATCGAGCCAAGATCGATAAGATGACTGAGGGGTATCTTGACCGTGTTGGTGGCCCTCGACGCGATCGTCTGCAGCACAAGTTTGCTGGCGCTGCCCGACCCGGACGCATTGGCCATGGCGGTCGCGATCTGGCCTACCGTCGCTTTTGACGCCAGCACGTCGGAATAGCTGACACCTGTCAGTTGCAACTGTACGGCAAGGGCATCGACGAACGAAAGCACGTTTACATCGGCCGAGATCAGCGCGTTGTAGTCCATGACGCTGAGCGAAATGTTGGCGCCCAGCAACTTGCTGAGAAGCGCGTTGAGGATGCCGCCATTGACGCTGAGGAGCCTGGACCCGACCGAGAACATCGCTTGCGGGGTCACGCTGGCAATGGCTTCGGTGCCGACAACCGGAGTAGGGATGAGCGAACTGGCGAAATACCGGGCGGGGATTTTTCGCAGAGTGACGCGAACGGCGTTGTAAGGCGTTTTGCCGGCTTCGAAGCGCTTGTCGACACCAACGGAGGACGCCGCTGAGTATCGGCCGCCGGTGACCGACACGACGGTTTTGCCAACCGTGGGAACGATTGTCTGACCTGCCTTTTGAACAATGATGCCGGGCATTCGGTTGTCACTGAGCGTGGTTACCGCCGCGGCTTCCATATTGTTGATGTTCGACGCCGCGGTGATCGCCGCCAGATCGGTCATCGCCTGGGCTTCCCTGCGCTCCGTGTAGATCGAACCTTCGTCGACAGCGAAGGCAGCCAGCCCCAGCGCGAATGGCGCTGTCAGCGCCGTCATGACGGCAAAGTTCGCCTTCTTGTCGCCAACCATCGAGCGAGCGATCCGCCCGATGCTCCTCAGCAAGAACTGCGACATTTCAAATGCCTCCAATCCTGATGGTAGATCTGCGCGACATCGTGGTTTGCGGCATCGCAAGGCTTGGTAATAGGTTCCAGATCGGCAGGTTGCTGGCATCGTACTGGATCGACACGACGAACTGATTTCCGTCGGCCGTGCTGTCCGTCGCCTGATAGGTCAGCTTGCCGGAATCGACAAACGGGTATCCACTGGCATTGTTTTTGACGAAACTCGCCACCAGCGCCTGGCGCTCGGTTTGATTCAATCCGGCAATTGCGGTGCGGGCGGCATCGGCGGCGATTTGCTGCAAGGAGTTGCTTGCACCAAAATAGATACCATATGCAACCATTCCGAGCAAAAGAAGGATAAAGACTGGGGAAAGCAGGGCGAACTCGACCGCGGAAGTTCCGGACTCTTCTCCAATTTTGCGTAGATTCGTCCGTATGTGGCGCAATATTTTACGCTTCAATGCGACAGTATTACTGTCTATCTTGTTCATTGCCCTTGCCCGTTGGAACCCAAGGTCGATGTGCCGATTCCATCGAAATTTGTAACCCTTGGTTGCCTAAGAACCAATTAATACATTCCGGTAAACTGAAAAGATCGGCCAGATTATTTCCCAGATCGGCGTTCTGGCCAGGAAACCCAGTCAAACTCATGGTTTCGACCATTGATTGGCCGCCCGCAAAACGACTGCCCCGGCCCCCTTACTTTGGGTGACCCCGAGAGTCTGTTGAAATAAAAAATCTCCACGTTACTGTTTGGCCACCAGCTGCCGGAAAGGGAACCGGCTGCGCGCTCGAAAGGAACCAGCCAATCGGTTTCGGGGCGTCAACACTTAGAGACGTGGCCGAAGGGCGACGTCGTTAGGGAGAACTCCATGCTGAAACATGTGCTGAAGGCGACGGTACTCGCCACGACCATGGTCTTGGCCGCCGGTACGTTCTACACGCCGGCTTTCGCCGAGACCGTCTACAACCGCGGAGCCGCCGCCGAAGCGGAGACGCTCGATCCGCACAAGACCTCGACGGTCTACGAAGCCGATATCATACGCGACCTGTTCCAGGGCCTCGTCATGCATGACCAGAAGACGAATCTCATTCCGGGCGCCGCTGAAAGCTGGACGGTGTCCGACGACGGCACTGTCTACACCTTCAAGCTGCGCAAGGACGGCCTCTGGTCGGATGGCAGCCCGGTGACGGCGGACGACTTCGTTTATTCGTTCCGTCGGCTGGAAGATCCGGCCACCGCTGCGGAATACGCTTCCATGCTCTATCCAGTGAAGGGTGCCGAGGAAGTCAACACCAAGAAGGGCAAGCCGGAGGATATGGGCGTCAAGGCGATTGACGCAAATACCCTCGAAGTCACGCTCAAGGCGCCAACGCCTTACTTCCTGGAGATGCTGACCCATCAGGCGACCTATCCGGTTAACAAGGCGTCTATCGAAAAGCTTGGCGCCGACTGGATCAAGGCAGGCAAGCTGGTCTCGAACGGGGCCTTTACAGCGGCAGAGTGGATTCCCAACGACCATCTAAAGCTGGTCAAGAATCCGAAATTCTGGGACGCCGCCAGCGTCAAGTTGGACGTGGTCAACTACATCCCGACCGAGGATCGCTCGTCCGCGATGAAGCGCTTCGAGGCCGGCGAATTCGACAGTTACGGTGACCTGCCGACCGAACAGCTCGCCGATCTCAAGACCAAATTCGGCGACCAGGTCCGTGTCGGGCCATATCTCGGCATCTACTATTACGCGATCAAGACCGACAAGGCGCCTTGGGACAACGTCGAACTGCGCAACGCTATCTCGATGGCGATCGATCGCGACTTCCTCGCTGAAAAAGTCTGGCAGAATTCGATGCTGCCCGGCTATTCGATGGTCCCTCCGGGTATCCAGGGCTACACGCCGGCACTGGCCAAATACGCCGACATGCCGCAGATCGACCGCGAGGACGCTGCCAAGAAGATCCTCGAGAAACTCGGCTATACACCCGAGCATCCGTTGAAGATGCAGATCCGCTACAACACCTCGGAAAACCACAAGAACACCGCTGTCGCCATCCAGGAACAGTTGAAGCCGCTTGGCGTCGAGGTCACGCTGCTCAACACCGACACCAAGACCCACTACTCCTTCCTCGAGCAGAAGGGCGACTACGATGTGGCGCGTGCCGCCTGGATCGCCGATTACAAGGACCCGGAAACCTTCCTCGGCATATCTCGCAAGGCCAGCGGCAACAATTATTCGAGCTATAACAGCCCGAAATTCGAGGCGGCCATGGACAAGGCCGCCGCCGCCGGCGGCAAGCCCGACCAGCGCATGAAGGAACTCGCCGAGGCCGAGCGCATCCTCGTCGACGACGTCGGCGAGATCCCGCTTCTCTACTACAGCTACCACGACATCGTTTCCTCGAAGCTGCACGGCTTCGACGACAATGTGATGGACATCCATCCGTCCCGCTTCATCAGCAAGGACTGATACCTTAGCCAGGCCGCCGCGCGACTCAATGCGCGGCGGCGCCGGTTTGCCATCGCATCGGCCCGGGAACCGGATTCGATTTTCGACAATGTCGGTGCGAAGATTTGAAGGCTAGAGCGCAATCGTCCAGCCGGACGCGCGCTGCTCTGGATCAAGCGGGGCATCGATGCTGCGATTCGTTTTCCGGCGGCTCCTGACCGCCATCCCGACGCTGTTCGTCATCGTGACTATAGCGTTCTTCCTGATACGCGTCGCGCCGGGCGGCCCGTTCAACCAGGAGCGGGGCCTGAGCCCCGAGATCAGGGCCAATCTCGAAGCCCAGTTCGGGCTCAACGACCCGCTCTGGCTGCAGTACCTCCATTATTTAGGCAATCTTCTGCGCGGCAATTTCGGCCCCAGCTACAACATGCCGGATTTCACCGTCGGCGAGCTGTTCAGGGAAGGCCTGCCGATCTCGATCCAACTTGGCGCTTCGGCGCTCGTTCTGGCGCTGCTCCTCGGCAGCGTGCTCGGCACTGTTGCCGCGCTCAACCAGAACAAGCTTGCCGACTATTCGGTGATCGCGCTGGCGACCGCCGGCAGCACCATACCAACCTTCGTCATCGCCCCGATAATCCAGCTTGTATTCGGATTGACCTGGAAGCTGCTGCCGATCGGCGGCTGGGGCGATGGAGCCCTCATCAACAAGGTCGGCCCGGTACTGACGCTCGCTCTGCCGCAGATCGCCATCGTTGCCCGCCTGATGCGCGGCTCGATGATCGAATCGCTGCACTCGCATCACATCCGCACCGCGCGCGCTCTCGGCCTGTCCGACTGGTCGGTCGTCGTCAAGCATGCGCTGCGCGGCGCCATCCTGCCGATCGTCTCCTTCACCGGTCCGGCAGCCGCAGCCCTTCTCACCGGCTCGGTCATCGTCGAGACCATCTTCTCTATCCCGGGCATCGGCCGCCATTTTGTCGTTGCTGCACTCAACCGCGACTACACATTGGTGATGGGGACGGTGGTGGTCATCGCGCTCTTCACCATTGTCTTCAACCTGATCGTCGACGTCCTCTATGGGGTCGTCGATCCGAGGGTGCGCTATGACTGATATCGCAGTTGCCGCACCGGTCGTCGGCCGGTCCCTTTGGGGTGACGCCTGGGCGCGCCTCAAGGCCAATCGCGCGGCCATGTTCAGCCTCTATTATCTTGCCTTCATCGCCGTCATCAGCGTGTTTGGGCCCTATCTCGTGCCGCACCAATACACCACCATCTATGCCGACTATGTCCGTACGCCGCCGAGCTTCTCCGCCTATCCGAAGGCCGACATGATCGAAGGCGCTCTCGATGAGGCGATCAGGCGTATGCGCGTCGACATTACGGAGTGGCGGCAGGAGGACAGCCGTGTGTTCGTTACCGTCAAATCGTCCAACCCGATCGATGACCGCAACATTCGCTACCTTGATCGTTCCGATACCTTTGATGACACAAAGATCGAGAGCAAATCGCCGGACGGTCTCGAAATGGTGATGAGTGCCTCGATCAAGCAGCAATATTTCCTGTTCGGCACCGACAATACCGGCCGCGATCTCCTGTCCAGAACGTTGATGGCCGGGCGCATATCGCTAGCCATCGGCCTGCTTGCCGGCATTGTGGCCGTGGTTATCGGCGTGCTCTACGGCGCCACCGCCGGCCTTGCCGGTGGCAGGGTCGATGAGGTGATGATGCGTGTCGTCGATGTGCTTTATTCTTTGCCGTTCATCTTCTTCGTCATCATGCTGGTGGTGTTTTTCGGCAGGAATTTCGTGCTGATGTTCCTGGCGGTCGGCGCGGTGCTGTGGCTCGACATGGCGCGCATCGTGCGCGGACAAGCGCTGTCGATCCGCCGGCAGGAATATGTCCAGGCGGCGGAGGCGATGGGCGTCGGCCAGCGCGGCATTCTGCTGCGCCATGTGATCCCCAATTTGCTCGGGCCGGTGGTGATCTACATGACGCTGCTGGTGCCGCAGGTCATTATCCTGGAGAGTTTTTTGTCGTTCCTCGGGCTCGGCGTCCAGGAGCCGATGACCAGCTGGGGCGTGCTGATCTCGGTTGGCGCCCAGAACATCGGCTCGGCCAACTGGCTGCTTCTGTTCCCGGCCTTCTTTCTCGTCTCCACGCTGTTCGCGCTGAATTTCGTCGGCGACGGGCTGCGCGACGCGCTCGACCCGAAGGATCGTTGAGATGGCTGCTTCCGATACCATCCTCAGCGTCAAGGACCTTCGCGTCCGCTTCCGCACCCTCGACGGTGTGGTGGAGGCGGTGAAGGGCATCAATATCCACGTCAAATCAGGCGAAACCGTCGCCGTCGTCGGCGAATCCGGTTCCGGCAAGAGCCAGACGATGATGGCGGCGATGAGCCTGCTCGCCTCGAACGGCGAAGCCAGCGGCACAGTCGATTATCGCGGCCGCAATCTTTTGACCTTGAGCAAACCCGAGCTCAACAAGATCCGCGGCCGCAAGATCAGCATGATCTTCCAGGAGCCGATGACGTCGCTAGACCCGCTCTATTCGATCGGCAACCAGCTGATCGAGCCGATCCGCAAGCATCGCGGACTTGGCGCCGCCGCGGCGCGCGAGGAGGCGCTCAAGCTGCTGCGGCTGGTCCATATTCCCGATCCGGAGCGGCGGATGAAATCCTATCCGCACGAGTTGTCGGGCGGTCAGCGCCAGCGCGTCATGATCGCCATGGCGCTGGCCAACGACCCCGACATACTGATCGCCGACGAGCCGACGACCGCGCTCGACGTCACCATCCAGGCGCAGATCCTCATGCTGCTCGCCGAATTGCAGCGCAAGCTCGGCATGGCGATCGTCTTCATCACCCACGATCTCGGCATCGTCCGGCGCTTTGCCGATCGGGTCTATGTGATGCGCTATGGCGAGGTGGTCGAGGAGGGCGAGGCGGAAGCGATCTTCGCCAACCCGCAGCACGGCTACACCAAGATGCTACTTGCCGCCGAACCGACCGGCACCAAGGCGCCGCCGCCTCCGAATGCCCCTGTCCTGCTTGAAGGCAGAAACGTCGAGGTGACCTTCAAGATCGGCGGCGGATTTCTTGGCGGCGAGCCGCTGCTGCTGCGCGCCGTCGATCGCATTTCGATACGGCTGAAGCGCAACCAGACGATCGGCATCGTCGGCGAATCCGGCTCGGGAAAATCGACGCTCGGCCGCGCCTTGCTGCGGCTCCTGCCCAGCGACGGTATCATCCGGCTTGGTGACCGCGACATTTCCCACGCCGACCGCCAGGCGATGAGGCCGCTGCGGCGCGAATTGCAGCTGGTTTTCCAGGATCCGTTCGGCTCGCTGTCCCCACGCATGACCGTCGGCCAGATCATCACCGAGGGGCTCCTGGTCCATGAGCCCAATCTGTCGGGCAGGCAGCGCGATCTCCGCGCGGTCGATGCCTTGCTCGAAGTCGGGCTCGACCCGAACACGCGCAACCGCTATCCGCATGAATTCTCCGGCGGTCAGCGGCAGCGCATCGCCATTGCGCGCGCCATGATACTCAAGCCTAAAGTGGTGGTGCTGGACGAGCCGACCTCGGCGCTGGACCGCTCCGTGCAGAAGCAGATCGTCGAATTGCTACGCAAGCTGCAGGCCGACCACGAACTGTCCTATCTGTTCATCAGCCACGATCTCGCCGTTGTGCGCGCCATGGCCGACTACATCATCGTCATGAAACAGGGCAAGATCGTCGAGGAGGGGCCGGCCGAGGCGATCTTCAGCAATCCGCAGGCAACCTACACACAGACACTGATGGCCGCGGCCATCGATGTCACGCGATTTCGCCTGAGCGCATAGCCTTGCTGGCGATCCGCCACATGTCGACGTCGCACAGCACAGGCCACATGGCGCGGGTATAGCGAAGCACATTCGGGGTGACATCGTCGCTGAGCCCGGCTTCCACGCGGCAGGTGCGGAACGCCTTCTCGATGCGCTTTGTCGGTTCGCCCAGGCTGTCATGGACGACCGGCCCGCAGTCGCAATCGATACGCTTCCAGCGGCGCATATGGGCGATCAGCCGTGACGGCAGTCGCGTCGGCGGACGCCATTTCTTGCTTTTTTTCGCGTGCTGATCTTTGCAATAGAGCACGCCGCGGCCTAGGTCCGGCCAAGCTTCTGCGGCCTCGCCATCCCAATTGAGTTGCAGGATTGAACGATGTCGGCAGCCAGTGTAGAGCCCCACAATGATAAAGCGGCAGAGATGAGCGTACTGACCGTGCTTCCGGCGCAGCCGCAATGCCGCGCGCAGCAGTCCCGCTGCTTCCTCGCGCGTCAGCCAGCGCTCGCGCGCTGCTGGTTTGTCTGGCAAGGTGACGGACGGCTTCGGATCGAGACCGTATTCCTTGGCCCAAAAGTTGATCGCCGAGCGGAGGTCCTCAAGATCGCGACGCGGGCCTGATGTAAAGTCCTTGTCTCGCCACGCCGGGAGTAACGCACGGCGGGTCTCCATCGCCGCAGCGTTGAGCTTGGCGATTCGCTCACGCTCTACCCGATTGCGCTCGCGCGAACGGTGCTCGACATAGGCGCGGCAGCGATCTCCATTGATGTTGGCGACCGGCTCGGTGCCGAAGAATTCGTTCAGAAAACGCATCCTGGCGAGAAATTCCTTGCGACCGGCAATCTTGGCCTGGCGTGCTTCGGTATAGGCGGCGAGGATGTCACCGACAGTCAGGCGGCGGGCATCGGCCCTGGAGATCGGGCGCTGATGTTTGCCTGCGGCGGCAGGCCCGAGTTGAGGGCGCAGCATACCTGAAGCGCTAGACACCGCTCCCGTGCGGGCATGATGATGGGTCGTCACAATGGTCCCCTTTTTTGCTCCGAAGTTGTTCGTCCTGCGGACGGGGATCACTAGAAGAGGCGACAAGACCGGCTTTGCAACAAGCAAAATGGGCGATAGTGCCGTGAGATGCAAAGACTTGCGAAAGGCGGCGCAGAATCGCGCCGGCTTGGCTTTCCCGCCGGACGACGAGTCTTGGTGCATTCCCGGAGGGTAGCTGACAGCCGCATCAAAATGGTGGCTCGGGCTATCCCATGTTCCGGTTGCAACTGAGGTGTAAATCTCACGCCGGCTTTCACGGGACGATTTGGCGTTTCGAAGCGGGGGAGGTTTCCGGTGCCTTGGAAATCTCGCTTTTTTCGGTGACGAACATGCGTTAGCAATAGCCGCGATCCGATGCCACTGCGGGCACCGCGTAGCCTCTCCTCGGCCAAACCTCTTTTTGTCGAATGTACAGGCGCAACTTGGAAGAGCCCCTACGAGCCCTGAGCCATTGCCTCCCGGGTTGGACAATGTTTTTTCTGGTCGGAGTGGCAGGATTTGAACCTGCGACCCCATCGTCCCGAACGATGTGCGCTACCAGGCTGCGCTACACTCCGTGACCAGACCGCGGGCTTATAGCCGCCGAGTTTGGTTACTGCAAGCGCCAATGGCAGCGCTTCTGTCGCATTTCTTTCGCTTTCGCCGCCACGTCATACAGGTTTCAGTTTCCTGTCGCACAAACACGGCTTAAAGGGCATCTGGGTAACCGTCCACTTGCCTCGAAGCACCTGATTCAGCCGCCTGGAGTTTGCAGCCTTGTCGATGAAGATCGTTAGCGATGCCAGACCAAACACATTCGAGTTCGAAACCTCGGCGCTCGTCATGCCGTCCGGGTTTCGCGAATATGATGCGCGCTGGTGGTTCGGCCATCCCGGCTCGAACGAAACGCCGGAACTCAATCTAATCGGCGTCCAGGCGCTCGGCATGGGGCTCGGCACGCTGATCCGTCGCCTGGGTGCCGGACCCGACATCGTCACCGGTCACGATTTCCGCTCCTATTCGCTTGCCATCAAGCTGGCGCTGGTTTCCGGGCTGATGGCGGCCGGCGCACGGGTCAAGGATGTCGGGCTTGCCCTGTCGCCGATGGCCTATTTCGCCCAGTTCGCGCTCGACACGCCGTCCGTCGCCATGGTCACTGCCTCACACAACGAGAATGGCTGGACCGGCGTCAAGATGGGCGCGGCGCGTCCGCTGACCTTCGGTCCGGAGGAGATGAGCGCGCTGAAGGCGATCGTGCTGTCAGGCGATTTCGACCTTGTCGGTGGTGGCTCCTACGCCTTCGTTGCGGATTTCCGCAAAACCTACCTTGACGATCTGACCGCGGGAAAGCGTATCTCCAGGAAGCTCAAGGTGGTGGCCGCCTGCGGCAACGGCACCGCCGGGGCTTTCGCTCCCGAGGCACTGGAAAGTATCGGCTGCGAGGTCATCCCGCTCGACGTCGAGCTCGATCATACGTTTCCCAATTACAATCCCAACCCCGAAGACATGCAGATGCTGCACGCCATTCGCGACAAGGTGCTGGAAACGGGCGCCGATGTCGGGCTAGGCTTCGACGGCGACGGCGATCGCTGCGGCGTGGTCGACAATGAAGGAAACGAGATCTTCGCCGACAAGGTCGGCGTCATGCTGGCGCGCGACATTTCGCACCTCTATCCCGGCTCGACTTTCGTCGTCGACGTCAAGTCGACCGGATTGTTCATGACTGACAAGGTGCTGCAGGAGAATGGCGCGGTCACCGACTATTGGAAGACCGGTCACTCCTATATCAAGCGGCGGGTGGCCGAACTCGGCGCCGTTGCTGGTTTTGAGAAATCGGGCCACTTCTTCTTCAATCCTCCGATCGGCCGCGGCTATGACGATGGCCTGGTCACGGCCATCGCCATCTGCCAGATGCTTGATCGCAGCCCGCAAAGCAGCATGGCTGACCTCTATCGCGATCTGCCGCTGACCTTTGGCACGCCGACCATGTCGCCACACTGCGCCGACGAGCTCAAATACGGCGTCGTCGAGCGCGTCGTAGGCGACTTTCGCAAGATGAAGGACGAGGGCACGGTCTTCGCCGGCCAGAAGATCGGCGAACTGATCACCGTCAACGGCGTCAGGGTCGTGGCGGAGGATGGTACATGGGGGTTGGTGCGGGCATCATCGAACAAGCCGGAGCTTGTGGTGGTGGTGGAGAGCCCGGTATCGTCCGAGCGGCGCCGGCAGATGTTCGAAGCCGTCGATGCGGTGCTGCGCCGCAGCCCCGAAGTCGGCGCCTACAATCAGACTTTTTGAACGCGGGGCTTGTTTTCATGATCGAACGGATCGTCAGTTTTGTGATGAGCGGCGGCGTCGGCTCGCGGCTGTGGCCGTTGTCGCGCGAGGACAATCCCAAGCAGTTCCATGATTTCTCGGGCGACGGCTCAATGCTGGCCAAGACGCTGCGCCGGCTGACCGCGCGGCCGGAAGGCGAAACGCCGGTTTTCCTGATTGCCTCGGAAAGGCATGCCGACCGCGTTCATGCCGACATTGCCGGTCACGAGCTTTCCGGCGGCGGCCCGCTGTTCGAGCCGACCGGACGCAATACTGCCGCGGCCGTCGCTTTGGCAAGTCTGCGCACGCTGTCGGAATTCGGCGACAGCCTGGTGCTGGTGGTGCCGTCCGATCATGAGATCGCGACGCCACAGCAATTCTGGCGGAGCATCGAGGCCGGCACGGCGGCCGCGCGCCAAGGCAGGCTGGTGGTGTTCGGCATCAAGCCCGCCCAACCCGAGACCGGTTACGGCTACATCGAGGTGGCCGGCGAGCGCGATGGCATCTGCGATGTCTCGCGTTTCGTCGAAAAACCCGATCTCGCCACGGCGCAGAGCTATCTCGAGGCCGGCAATTTCTACTGGAACACCGGCATCTTCCTGTTTCGCGCCAGTGCGATGCGCGACGCGTTCATGGCCTTCCAGCCCGACATCTGGAGCGCCACGGAGGCTGCCTACCAGGCTGCGACATCGGATCTTTCCGGCCTCTACATGCCTCTGGATCTCTATGCCGCCATCCCATCGACATCGATCGACTATGCGA